>CAYNOA010000006.1:0-22793 GCA_964398695.1 uncultured Enterococcus sp.
TTTACTCACTTCTTCTAAAACGGCCCAATTCGCCTTACCTTCGTACATTTGTACACGCGTTCGACCATGCATCGCAATTGCAGAAGCTCCTGCAGCTTGAGCGGCTTTGGCATTTTCAACCGCAAAAATATGGTCGTCATCCCAACCAATTCGCATTTTTACAGTGACCGGTTTAGCAATAGCTGAAGAAACTGCCTCGACCATTTCATAAACTTTATCCGGGTCAAGTAGCCACTTCGCCCCAGCTTCAGCCTTAATAATTTTATTAACTGGACAGCCCATATTAATATCAATGATATCCGCAACGGTATTTTCAGCGACAAATCGCGCTGCTTCCACTAATGATTCTTTTGCTCCACCAAAAATTTGCAAACTCAGTGGGTGTTCACCTTCTTCAATATGAAGCATTTCTAGCGTTTTTTTGTTGCGAAAATGAATGCCTTGGTCACTAATCATTTCGCAAACGACTAGACCAGCACCCGCTTCTTTGACGGTTACGCGAAAAGCGGCATTCGTCACTCCGGCCATTGGCGCCACCACGACCCGATTAGGAATTTCGACGTCACCAATTTTCCAACTTTGGTCCATTAGGCTTGGCCCCCAATAATTTCTTGTTGCAAGGCACGCAAATCCGCTTCGTCAAAGTAATATTTATTATTACAAAACGAGCAAACCGTCTCGGCACCATGATCTTCGTCAATCATTAATTGTAATTCATGGCTACCTAAAGTAATTAACGCTTGGCTAAATTTTTCTTTTGAACAATCACATTTAAATTGCACAGGTACTTCTTCCAAAAACATGATTGGTTGGCCTTCAAAGATAATTTCTAGCAGTTCCTCCGGCGTTTTTCCGGCGTCAATCAAATCAGAGACACGTGGTAAAGTTGCTAAACGTGTTTCTAAATCATTAATCACTTCTTCATCGGCACCTGGCATTACTTGAATCATAAAACCTCCAGCTGCTTTAATCGTTTCATCCGTATCCACTAAGACACTCAAACCAACAGCTGAAGGGATTTGTTCAGACGAAGCAAGGTAATAGGTAAAGTCGTCACCTAATTCGCCAGAAACCAGTGGTACTTGACCGGAAAATGGCTCTTTTAAGCCTAAATCTTTAATTACCGTTAAAATGCCATTTGTTCCCACAACCCCACGAACATCAATTTTCCCTTCACCATTTGAAGAAAGGCTAATATGCGGATTTTGGATATAGCCTTTGACGTTTCCACGGGCATCGCCATCAACGATAATCGCCCCACCTGGACCATCACCTTGGATCTTCACCGTTAAACGATCGTCTTCTCCTTTTAGGCCACTATTACTTAACAGCATTGTGCCAATCATCGCGCGACCTAGGGCAGCAGAAGAAGAATGCCAAGTATCGTGTCTTTTTTGTGCTTCGGCGATTGTCTGTGTTGCATTAATCGCATATGCACGAATATAGCCACTATAGACTAAAGCTTTTGCTAAATAATCTTTCATTTGATTTCGCTCCTTTAATTACTCCTTGCATCATACCTGTATCTTTTTTATTTTTCAACTTCGAAGTTTTCTTTTTTAACAGATTTTTATAAAAGGTTATTTTTGCAACGTTTAACTTCGAGTCTTAACGAAGAATCTTTAAAAATGGCTCTTTCATTTTAAAAGATTTTGAGTTAAGACCGAGAAGTTGTTGCAAAAATACCGTCAATCAAAGGTTATTTTTTAAGCGCTTTGCTTCGAGTCTTAACGAAGAATCTTTAAAGATGGCTCTTTCATCTTAAAAGATTTTGAGTTGTGACCTCAGAAGCAGCTTACAAAATACCGTCAATCAAAGGTTATTTTTTAAGCGCTTTGCTTCGAGTCTTAACGAAGAATCTTTAAAGATGGCTCTTTCATCTTAAAAGATTTTGAGTTGTGACCTCAGAAGCAGCTTACAAAATACCGTCAATCAAAGGTTATTTTTTAAGCGTTTTGCTTCGAGTCTTAACGAAAAAAGAAGTCATGAAAATTGCTTCTCATGACTTCTTTTGCTTATTCGTTTGTTTCTGCTTGTTTTTCTGCTTGTACTTCTTTTTGTTCTTCTAATTGTTTTTGCGCATCTTTTTCTTCGATTGCTCGTTTTGCTTCTTCATAAGATTGCGCTGCATGTTCACTTGGATATTCATCTTCTTTGAAATCCACTGGCATTGCACCTGTTTCAAAAAGTGACTTAATAGCTTTCGCATCGAGTGTTTCAAATTCTAATAATTTTTCGGCAATTAAAATATTCTTTTCACGGTGTTCTTCGATGATTTCACGAGCTTTTTTGTGTGCATCTGTCAAAATTTTACGCACCGCTTGGTCAATTTCAAAAGCGACTTGTTCCGAGTAAGCTTTTGTTTGACCGTAATCACGACCTACAAACACTTGATGATTGCCTTCGTATTGAACCGGACCTAAATCACTCATGCCATATTCAGTCACCATACTACGGGCTAAAGCAGTCGCTTGTTCAAAGTCATTGGACGCACCGGTTGATTGAACATTGAAGAAAACTTCTTCAGCCGTTCGGCCACCTAGTAAACCAACGATTTGTTCAAACAAGTCTTCTTTGGTTAATAAAAATTGATCTTCTTTTGGTAAAGCAATCATATAACCACCGGCCCGGCCACGTGGAATAATCGTTACTTTGTGAACGACACGTGCGCGACTTAAGACTAAGCCACAAATCGTATGTCCAGCTTCATGGTAAGCGACCATTTCACGCTCACGTTTGCTAATCGCACGGTCTTTTTTAGCGGGACCAGCAATGACGCGGTCTTGTGCTTCGTCAATATCAGAAGCATCGATTTTATTTTTGTTACGACGCGCAGCCACTAAAGCCGCTTCGTTTAAGACGTTTTCTAACTCGGCACCGGCAAAACCAGGCGTTTGTTGCGCAACGACTTTCAAATCAACATCGCTTGCCAATGGTTTGTTCCGAGCATGTACACGTAAAATCGCTTCACGACCCTTCACGTCTGGACGGCCAACTAAAATTTGACGGTCAAAACGACCTGGACGTAATAAAGCTGGATCTAAAACATCGGAACGGTTGGTTGCAGCAATTACGATGACGCCTTCGTTACCCCCGAACCCATCCATTTCAACTAATAATTGGTTTAATGTTTGTTCACGCTCATCGTGTCCACCGCCTAGACCGGCACCACGTTGACGACCGACCGCATCAATCTCATCGATAAAGATAATGGCTGGTGCATTTTTCTTCGCTGTTTCAAATAAGTCACGGACACGGCTGGCACCGACCCCAACAAACATCTCAACAAAATCAGAACCCGAAATCGAGTAAAACGGAACACCTGCTTCACCAGCAACGGCTTTGGCTAAGAGTGTTTTACCGGTTCCTGGAGGTCCCTCTAAAAGAACACCCGCTGGAATTCGTGCACCTAGTGCGACGAAACGACGTGGGTCCTTTAAGAATTCCACGACTTCCACCAATTCTTGTTTTTCTTCTTCCGCACCAGCGACATCTGAAAAACGAACTTTCACGGCATTTTTATCGGCTTCTTTGGCTTTAGATTTTCCGAAGTTCATCACGCCACGGCCACCGCCGCCACCGCCGCCACCTTGTTGACTCATCATCATGTAGAAGAAGAAGATGAAAATCACTAATGGCAAGAAACTAATTAATAGCGACAACCAGATACCGCTAGTTGACTCCTCTTGAATCGTTGTTGCGACATTCATTTCTTTAGCCAAATCGGTAATTTGACTCAAAGAAGAATCATTGGGTAAAATCAGCGTCGTAAAACGCGAAGTCGCTCCTTGAGTTGACCCTAAAACACTGAGTCCACTATTGCTTTCAACGGTTTGTTCTTTTTCATACTGACCGGTCACACGATAGACGCCGTTCGCCGGTTGAATTTTGAATTCCTTAATATCCCCATTTTTTAACTGTTGGACAAATTTTGAATATTCAATTTCAGGTGTCTGACTATTTCCATTGCCAAAGAAAAAGTACACCACCATGACCATGGATAATAAAATCAGTACATAATAAAGGGTATTTCGAACGGTACCCTTGTTTTTATTGTTCATGCGGTTCCTCCTTGAAATTTTATCTTGCTTAAATGATTATAGCGTACCACAGCGGAATTGAAAACGCTCAATTTTCGTTTTGGTAGACACTTGGTTTTAAAACCCCAACGTAGGGCAAGTTGCGATATTGTTCACGGTAGTCTAAACCGTAGCCCACCACGAACTCATTTGGCACATCAAAGCCGACATAATCTGCCTTAATATCCACTACTCGACCTTCAGGTTTATCAAGCAACGTCACAATTTTAACTGAATTTGCTTTACGATATTTAAATAAATCGACTAAGTAAGCCAATGTCCGACCGCTATCAATAATATCTTCGACAACGAGCATCTCACGGCCTTCAACGTTCGTATCTAAGTCTTTAATAATTTTAACCTCACCTGAAGAAACTAGCGCATTCCCATAACTGGAAACATCCATAAAATCTAATTCTAATTGGCAATCCATTTCTTTTACAATATCCGCCATAAAAGGAACAGCACCTTTTAACACGCCGACCACCAGTGGATTTTTCCCTTGATATTCTTTTGTTAAAATTTCTCCTAATTCCGCGCAACGTCGGCTAATTTCTTCTCTAGATACTAAAATTTTCTCGATATCTTTTTCTAACATATAGTTCTCCTTCCAATTTCACTTCTCATATTTATATAGAAGTACGTAATGTAGTTTATCAGTTTCTCGGGGAATACTCAAATAAGAAAACATATGTGGCAGCACCCCCAGAATGGTTTGATTTTCATCACTTAAAATCCAGGTGGCTTCTCTTTGATTCAACGGAATTTTTTGATCAATCAGATAACGCGAAACCCGCTTCGTCAAGTTTGGTGTCAACGCAATCCGATCACCTGGCTGTCTTTTGCGTAAAGTCAATTCAAAGTTTAAGTTTAAAGCAATTATTTGACGATATTCTGACCAATGTTTGACTTTTTCGGGAATTTTTTCTTGGCCAGGTAAAAAAAGACCAACCCATTGCCTATCTGTTAAGTAAACTCCTTGATTTGTTGCCAGTGGGATTTTTTGCATGCCTTCCAAGCCTTTTGCTTTTTTTTGCAAAAACAATTGTTGATACTGGCGAGAAAATTCCCACCCATCCGCTAAATCAATACGCCACTGTGACTTATTTTTGGTTAACAATTCTTGAACTTTCTGGCTTTGTTTACTTGAAATCCCTAAACCGTATTTTTCTTGGCTAAGTTTTACCACATCCGCTAAAAAATAAGTTTGTTCCGTCAATGTTCTTTGTTGATACCAAGCCAAATCAATGACCAAATAATTTTCAACAAAAGTGACCGCTGCTTGACGCCAAAGTGCTTGTTGTTGCGCCAGCCACGCCTCTAAAAGCAAGAGTTGCTCCGAAATTTGTTGGAAATGTGCGAGCGCTTGCGGATTTTCAGCCTTGATTGTTGGTAAAACTTGTTGACGCAGCCGATTTCGTTGATAACAATCACTTTGATTGGTTTCGTCTTCATAGTAGGTCAGCTGATGTTTTTTGGCATAGGCCAGCATTTCGTCTTTTGAATCATCTAACAAGGGACGAACAAAGCTACCTGGACCAAACGCTTGCGTCCGTTTCATTCCATAACTGGCAAAAACTTCCCCCGTGCGAATCATTTTCATTAACATTGTTTCAACCTGGTCTTCCAAATGATGCGCTGTGACCAAATAAGTATACCCTTCTTCAGTCATAATTTTTTTAAAAAAAGCATAGCGAAAGTCGCGTGCTTGTGCTTCAATGTTTGTTAGCGCTGGATTTTCCCAAGTCGCCACATATAAAGGCAAGTCGTGTGTTTGGCAATATTGCGTTAAAAATTGCGCTTCGGCAACGGCGGCCTCGCGCAATTGATGATTCACGTGCGCCACACCAAGCACCAGACCCGTCGATCGCAATTGCTCAAGCAAATGAAGTAAAACCATTGAATCAACCCCAGTTGAAACCGCCACTAAAAGACGCGCATTTTTTGGCCACCAAGCATTTTTAGTCACACGTTGCGCGAGTTGTTTGGCATCCATTGTTTTCCTCCCATTTTACTTAACGAAAAAAACAGGTGGGGTCTTTTAATCAATCCTTGATTCCCACCTGTTGTGTCGTTTAATTAGTTGCGACGCCCACCGCGTCCGCCGCGTTTGCCCTCCGTGTTGCGACGAAGCGATGATAAGCGATCATCACTATCTTTTAAGAAAGAACTCATTAAAGAATCGAAGTCTTGCTTCCCTTGATTACTTACATTTTGAGTTTTTGAGAATGGTTTCTTTTGTTGTGGACGTTGGAAGTCCTTTTTTGGATATTCGCGTTTTTCTTCTTTTGGTTGTTCTTTGGCTTTACGAATCGATAAGCCGATTTTCCCGTCATTTCCAACGGTGGTTACGAGGACCGTTACCTCATCGCCAACTTTTAAGACATCATTAATATCTTTCACAAAACCATCGGATACTTCACTAATATGCACTAACCCTGTTTTACCTGACCCTAAATCAATAAATGCACCAAAATTGGTAATTCCTGATACTTTTCCTGGTAATTTTGCTCCCACTTCGATTGACATAAACCCTTTGTTCCTCCTAATTTTCAAATCCTATTGTTTATTGCTTTTATTCCTTTATTTACTTGGTCGTTTCACTTTCTGGTAAAGGAAAGAGCAACTCTCCTTCTTTAGAGTAGTAAAAACGCTCGCGCGCAATCTTGGCAACATAGTCTTCATCGTGCAACAAATCGACTTCTTTTTGCAAATCTGCGACTTCTTTTTGTAACGCTTTTTGATCCAAGATTGTTTGTTCTTGATATGTTTTTAAATTTTGCAAACGTAAATAATCATTAAATAAAGGAATTCCTAAACTAATGAAAAGAGCAGTGGCAGCCACGATGATGACCGCTAGACGACGGCGACGAAAAATAACTTCACGATGTTTTTTGACTTGTTTCCCATAGTTCTCTTTCACGTATTCGTTATTAAGATATTGTAAATTATCTTGTGCTTGCTTCATTTGCTCGACACTCCTTTTTACGCTTGTCTTTTTTATTATACCAACATCTAAAAGGCTTGTCTAACCAATTTTAGTCGAATGTGGCTTGTTTTTCCTCTGAGAGAAGGACATACATTTGACTAGCGTCTTCTTTTTTTGTCGATTCATGCAATTCGCGGACTTCGTATTCAACGACCCGATTGCCAAATTGAATTTTCAAAACATCGCCAACTTTGACCGTGCTCCCTGATTTAGCCAACTTGCCATTAATTTGAATCCGCCCTTTATCCGCCACTTCTTTTGCCACTGAGCGACGTTTAATAATGCGGGAAATTTTCAAAAATTTATCTAATCTCATTTTTTCTCCTCGTTCCTTGTAAGATTTTTTTACCAAAAGGCAATACCAACCATTCACGGATGGTAAATACTTGAAATTTTAATAAGGTGCCCATAAAACTGAACAGCCCGACCGCTACCCCGAGTAACGCAAGAAACAACGCTGTTTCGCGCTGCTGTAGTTCACCGAAAATCCGCGCCACGCTGAAGTTAAAAAGAAGCAAGGAGAGGATCATTACCCCTAATGCAGCACTTAAACGCCAACCAAAAGCGCGCTCTCGCCAAAAATGGTTAATACTTGCTTGTTCTTGTTTAACCAACAAAAACAAAGTCGTGGCAAGCGCAACAACCGTAGCAAGACTTGCTCCAAGTGTCCCCAAAATATAAACCAAGCCTGGCATCAAAAGCCCTTTCATGATTAACCCAAGCAAAGCCGCGCGAATCGAAGCTTTCAAGCGATTTTGGCTTTGGGCCACACTTTGATACCCTTGAATCACTGCCATGAGTGCGACTGCAAAAACAAAGACACTTAAAACGGTATTCCCTGCTTGATCTTTGAAAAGCGCATAGTTCATATAAGGCATCACAAGGGCTAGGCCCACTGACGCCGCGAGACCTAAGGCGGTGGTTAATCGTAAATACAGTTTCGTTGAAAATAAAAAAGCGTGTGGTTGATTTTCACGTAAATATTTCGTCAACATAGGTAAGAAGCTCGTACTTAGCGCTAGTGCGACGACTAACCCTAGTTGAACGAGGGGCTGTCCACGATCAAAGACCCCTTTTTCAACGCGGGCTTGCGTGGCCGTCAAGCCACTTTTTTCTAAAAAATTCACTAACAAAAATGAATCGAGTAATTGAAATAAAATCAAGTAGCCACTATATAAAGAAACTAAGCCACCTTCAATTAAAAAGCGACGCCGAATGGTTTTTTTCGGCCATGAGCTTAGCGCACGCCAGGTCCAACCAAAGGCGCGAAAGCCCGCTCGATGATGCGCACGGGCTAAAAGTCCAATGGCAGCCACCCCTCCGACAAAAGACCCCCACATCGCCACTTGCGAAACTTGATAAATGCTCCATCCTCCCACATAGCGAAATTGCAGCGCGGCCCATAAAATCACACCCACTCGTAAAAATTGTTCAACGACTTGTGAAACCGCAGTGGGAACTAAGATAAATTGACCTTGTAAATACCCGCGGTAAAGCGTCAAAGGCGGAATCAATAAAAACGTATACGAAGCGACTTGGATAACTGGCTCTAGCGCTAGATCCCCCATTAAATAAGCAATCAGCGAACTACCAAACCAAACGAGCGCCCATAAAGCCAGGGCTAACCAACAAATAAAGGTCTGCAGTTGCGCAAACACGGTCGTTTGTTCGTTTGGGTCATGTTGTTCAGCCACATATTTTGAAATAAATTGTGGCAAACCTGTTAAGGCTAGCGTCATCGCCAATCCGTAAAAAGGATAGACTTGTTGGTAGACATAAAATCCTTCATCACCAACAAAGTTTTGCAAGGGTACCCGATAGACCGCACTTAACACTTTGGCGATAAAAGCCGCTAGCGTCAAAATAAACGCGCCTTGGACTAGATTTTTCAATGGATTTTTTGCCATTGTTTTCACCTACTCGCTTTTGGCAGGCCTTGCCTGGTTTGCAAAACGCTGATGTCGTAAAGCAGCCACAAAAGCTTGGAGCTCATTTAACCAAACAAGGGTCTTCATTTCATTTGGTATCGTTAACTTAATGTGCATCTGCTCTTTTTCGACGCCTAAAGTCGCTTTTAGTTTGGTCTGGCCTAACGCTTCAAAAAGTTGCTCGACTGAAAAGAGCTTCGTCCCGGCTTTACTTAAAACCACTGTAATCACGCCATTAGACTTACGAATACGTTCTAGCAAGGCGCGATCGCCATTCATTTTAATTTCACCGATGGCTAGTAAGTGGGTGACTTCGGCTGGATATTCTCCAAAACGATCGATTAAATCATCTTGCAATTCATCAAGCGCTTCGACTGTTTCTAATTCGCGAATCCGCTTATAAATCTCAATTTTTTGACGTTCGTCGGATAAATACGTTGGTGGCAGATAGGCATCAACCCCCAAATCAATTTCCACAGCCGTTTTCTCACTTTGTGTATTTTTCCCTTGTTTGCGTTGCACGGCTTCTGTTAGCATTTGTGAATACAAATCAAACCCGACGGAATCGATAAAGCCATGTTGTTGCGCACCGAGTAAATTACCGGCACCGCGAATCGATAAATCACGCATCGCAATTTTAAAACCCGAACCTAGCTCAGTAAAATCTTTGATTGCTTGGAGGCGTTTTTCACTGACTTCGTTTAAAGTCTTGTCTTTTTGATACATGAAATAGGCATAAGCCACACGATTGCTGCGGCCCACCCGCCCCCGTAATTGATACAAGGTCGATAACCCCATATAATCGGCGTTTTCCACAAATAACGTATTGGCATTAGGGATATCAACTCCCGTTTCAATAATCGTGGTGGAAACTAATACATCATATTGACCTTCAATAAAGTCAAATAGGGTATTCTCCAATTGAACCTCACTCATCTGCCCATGCGCGTAGCCAATCCGAGCTTCAGGAATTAACTCTTGTAACTCACTGACCTTTTGTTCAATGGTTGCCACACGATTATACAAATAAAAAACTTGACCTTCGCGTGACATTTCACGTAAAACAGCCTCCCGCACCGCACCCGGATTGTATTCCATCACATAGGTTTGAATCGGATAGCGATTTTTGGGTGGTGTCTCAATCACGGACAAATCGCGCACGCCCAACATCGACATATGCAAGGTTCTTGGGATTGGCGTGGCCGTTAAGGTTAACACATCGACTTGTGAACGCAATTGTTTCAAACGTTCTTTATGTTTCACGCCAAAGCGCTGTTCTTCATCGACAATTAATAAGCCTAAATCCGCAAACTGAATATCTTGTGACAAAATACGATGCGTTCCAACAACGATATCGACTTGGCCTTTTCTTAACTTTTCCATCGTTTCGGTCTGTTGTTTTTTTGTCCGAAAACGACTCAATAAATCGACTTCTACCGGAAAACCTTCAAACCGATTTAACATGGTTTCGTAATGTTGTTGCGCTAAAATGGTCGTTGGAACTAAGAAGGCGACTTGTTTATTTTCTTTAATTGCTTTAAAAGCCGCCCGTAAAGCGACTTCGGTTTTACCAAAGCCAACATCCCCGACTAACAAGCGATCCATTGGCTTTTCTTTTTCCATGTCACGCTTAATTTCTTCCGTACTACGCAGTTGATCGTCGGTTTCTGTATAAGGAAACGCGTCTTCAAATTCTTTTTGATACGCATCATCTGGCGCAAAAGCATAGCCTTTTTCGGCTTCGCGTTTTGCATAAAGTTGGACTAAATCATCCGCGATGTCCTCAATTTTAGAAGCGACTTTCCGCTTGGTTTTAACCCATTCATTGCCACCTAATTTGTTGATTTTTGGCTGTTTCGCTTCAGAAGCCACATATTTTTGGACTAAATTTAATTGCGTGACTGGGATAAATAATTTGTCTTCATTTTGATATAAAATAGTGATGTAATCTTGATGAACCCCATCAATCGCGATTGTTTCCATCCCTAAATATTTCCCAATCCCATGATTCACATGAACCACATAATCGCCAACTTTTAATTCATTATAACTTTTGATTCGTTCTGCGTTTGAGATGGTTTGTCGGCGCGTTCTTTTTTTCGACACGGTTTGAAAAATTTCTTTTTCCGTAACGAAAACAACGCCATCTTGTGGCAACTCAAAACCACTTTGTAAAGTACCTTCAATGATTTGCGTTCGGCCAGTAAAGAGTTGGTCGGCCGCTGTTTCTACTGCGTAAATTTGATGTTCACGAAATTCTTGGGCCAAGCGCTTCCGTCGTTCTTGATTACCCACAATAAAGACGACCGTTTGTTGCTTTTTCTCCCAACGATCGACTTCGGTTTTTAAGAGAGCGATTTGTCCAAAAAATTGTTGCATCGGCCGATATTGGAAGTTGTGAATCGCTTGAAAACGCAACCCGCCCATCCCTTTTTGAAATAATGAAAAATAACTCGTTTGAAATTCATTTTTATTTAGAATTTGGAATAAATCGCCCCCAAATTGTTGCTCTGAAAAAACGCGTAATTCTTCGATTTTTTGTGTTTGCCACTGCGCTTCTTCTTGTTGCATCTCGCGGCTGGCTTCCATGATGCGCGCATAGTCATCTAAAATTAACACGCTCTTTTTTGGTGAGAAAAAATCTAAAACGGTCGCCTTTTCCTGGTATAAAAAATCCGTATAAAAGACCGCATTTTCTCCCGGGACCCCCGCTTGCCAAAGGGTACCTAGCTGATGAAAGTAATCGGTTAATAATTGACGATCCGTTGGGTTTTGGGTGACCGCTAAGCGTTTATCTAGCTGCGTCATCAAGGTTTGATACCCTCGTTGTAAGTTTTCTTTTGAAAAAACTAAATCTGTCGTAGGTGATAACCAAATTTCTGTCACATTCTCAATTGAGCGTTGCGTTTCTTCATCAAAAGAGCGCAAGGAGTCAATCTCGGTGTCAAATAATTCCACTCGAATCGGGCTTGGCGCATCTAAGGGATAAATATCAATGATACTACCGCGAATACTAAATTCACCGGGCTTACTAATCATTTCTTGTCGCTCATATCCCATGAGTAGAAGCTGAGCTGGCAACTTTTCTAGGTCTACTTCACTGCCAACTTCCCAGTGAAAATGATGCTGTTCCCAAGTAGCTAAACTTGGTACAAACCGACGCACCCCAGCTGCTGGCAAGACATAAATGCCTAGTTCTTGGGCTGCGACGGCATTCAACGTCGCGACCCGTTCTGCCCGTGCTTCAGGTGAAGAAAAAGCCATCTCGGCTGAAATCATTTCATCCACCGGATACACAAACACCTGATCCGTATAATTACGCAAATCATCGGCTAATTGATTGGCATAAAATAAATTGGCCGTGACAACGATAACCGACTTTTGTAATTTTTCGTATGTTCCTAAGATTGCTAAGGTTTTGGCTGAACCTGAAAGGCCCGTCAATAACTGCCGGGTGCCACCTTCTTTTAGCTCTGTTTGCCAAGTAGCCACGAGCGGTACTTGATTGATTAAATTTATAATATTCATAATTACTCCTTATCCATTAAATCGATTCATCGTCCCCAAAAAATCATTTTGCGTAAAATAATCGATAGTGGCTTGCCAAGCTTTATGCAAACTTTCTTCAATTAATGGCTTTTCTTCTTTGGAAAAAGGGCTCAAAACATGGTTGACAACGGTGGTGCCTTTTTTTGGTCGATCAATACCAATTTTAATACGGTTAAATTCTTGCGTGCCTAGATGTGAAATTAAACTTTTCATTCCATTATGTCCGCCAGCACTACCTTTTTGTCGCAAACGAATTTTACCAGTCGCTAAATCTAAGTCATCATAAATCACGACTAATTCATCCGGGTAGACCCCTAAGTAGGTCATTAAGGGACCCACTGCTCGGCCAGATTCATTCATATAGGTTTGTGGTTTTACTAAAATAATTTTTTCACCATCGATGAAAAAAGTCGCCACTTCTGCTTCAAAAGGATTTTTTTGAAAAGTTGCCTGGTACTCTTTGGCCAATTCATCCACGACCATAAAACCAACGTTGTGCTTTGTCTTTTCATATTTTTTTCCGGGATTTCCCAACCCAACAATCATTTTCATGTATTAACCTCTCCAAGTTATCGCTATTATCTAGTCAACGCAAAAGCATGAGACTGGAAAAAGATTCCCTTTTTCACACCCTCAAAAAGCACTTGCCTTGACGATTCAGTTATTTTACAAAAATGATTATACCACATCTCTGAGCTTTCTTTAGGAGTTATCTTTGAATTCTTGGACTTTCTTAAATGAATTCGAAGCGAAATGCTAGCAACAGCACCGATTGAACCTCGAGATTTTATTTGAGCTTTCTTTCACTTTGTATGATTATCTAAAATAAAAAAGAGAGGGCAAACTCAGCCATCGATGAGTTTGCCCTCTAATCTTAGTATGTTTCTTTCATTTTTAGGCGTTTTGCGCGTCTTCTTCTTCAAGTTTCGCAAAAGCCGCCGCTAAAATGTCTTTTAATTGTTTAGCCGAAGATTGCATCCGGTCTAACTCCCCGTCAGACAAGGGAATTTCAAGAACTGACTGGATGCCTTTTGCATTGATTACAGCTGGTGTCCCAATATAAATGTCATTCACGCCATACTCGCCATCTAGATAAACTGATAATGGCAATACCGCATTTTCATTATCTAAAATCGCTTGTGTGATTCGAGATAAAGCGACGGCAATCCCATAGAAGGTCGCACCCTTTTTCTCAATAATTTCATATGCCGCATCGCGTACTTTAAAGAATAAATTAACCATTTCTTCTTCGTCAACCTCACGATTTTTCATGACCCAATCGTAAATTGGTAAACCAGCCACATTCGCATAGGACCAAACCGGGAATTCAGAATCACCGTGTTCACCCATGATGTAGGCATGCACGTTCCGAGCATCGACCTCCATTAACTCGCCAAGTGCTTGACGGAAACGAGCGGTGTCTAAAGAAGTTCCTGAACCGATGACACGTTCTTTAGGAAATCCGGAAAATTTCCAAGTTGAGTAAGTTAAAATGTCAACTGGATTTGCGGCAACAAGGAAAATCCCATCAAAACCAGAAGCAACAATTTGTTCCACAACGGAGCGATTAATTTTTAAATTTTTATGTACAAGATCTAAACGAGTTTCACCTGGTTTTTGTGGCGCACCAGCAGTGATTACGACAATGTCTGCATCATGTGCATCACTGTAGTCTGCTGCATAAATCTTTTTAGGTGAAGTGAAAGCTAAGGCATGCGATAAATCTAACGCGTCTCCTTCCGTTTTTGCACGATTAATATCAATAATTCCAATTTCTTGTGCAATGTTTTGAGTGACTAAAGCAAAAGCATAACTAGAGCCAACCGCGCCATCTCCAACAAGGATGATTTTTTGGTTATCCGTTTTAGGTTTTATGTTTGTCATAGTGTGCCAACCTTTCTTCTTTTATTTACTTCACTACCATGCTACCATTTTCACGAAAATTTGTCACTATTTTTCACCTAAAATGTAACAGTTTTTTAAACTGTTACATTTTAAAACGTTTTCCTATAACGGCTATTCTATCAACAATTAAAACGAATCTTCTAAAATAGATACTTCTGGCTTCTGACAGTCATGTATAAAAGGATCATGCACTGTACTCTATTTTAAAACTCAGCGATTATTAAAGTTGTCTTCACGGAATCTTAAGAATGATCCATTAGTTAAATATTTATGCATCTTTCAATCTAGGTGTTTAATTTTAATTTTCTCTTAGAAGTATTGCTTATTTACGTGCCTTTTTTTAATAGTGTGGTAAGATAATATAGAAAAAGTGAAAGAAAATAATGGAGTTGATTACGTCAATGTCACGAGTAAACACACGTGCTGCAAAAAATCATTCGCAGCTAAAAGTAATAATTCTTGTCACCAGTGCGGTTTTACTACTACTCTCTGGTTTTTATATTTGGCAAAGCTTTACTTATAAGAATCGCTTTTTGCCACAAACAAGCATTGGTGATTTAAATGTCAGCGGATTAACCACTGCTCAAGCCAACCAGAAGTTGACCGATGAATACAATGATTTAAGTTTTACCATTACAAATCAAAGCGAAACTTTGCAAACAATCAAAAAAACAGAATTTGGCTTCCAGTCAGATTTTTCAACCGAGTTAGCAAAATGGCAAAAAGAACAAAATCCTTGGGCTTGGCCTTTCGCTTATTTTTCAAAAACAGCGCACACTTTAGCCCAAGCAGCGTTTAATGAAGACCAGCTTGCCGCTCGTAGTCAAGCTTTACAAGAGGCGCTCGACGAGTGGAACACGCAACAAACTCAAACCCAAAACGCAACGTTAACAAGAGATGAAACCGGCTTTTCGATTACTCCAGAAGTCAATGGGACCTCCATTAATGTGGAACACGCAATGGCGACCATTAAAGAAGAACTACTAGCGGGCAAGTCAACGGTGGATTTAGCCGCTTTTGTCGAAAAACCAAGCGTTTTAGCGACCGATGAATCCTTGCAAAAAGAACTGGCAAATATTGAAAAAGTGACAAACATTGCAGCACATTACCAAATTAACGGAGCGACTTTCCAAATCCCCAATGACACAATTGCACAATGGGTCGTCTATGAAGAGGGAAAAATCAATTTAGATCGTGAGCAAGTGCGACAATACGTCAGCGAACTAGGAGCGAAATATAACACAAGCACAAACGGTTCGAATTTTAGCAGCACTTTGCGCGGTGAGGTCAAAGTGCCGGCTGGTACTTTGAGTTGGACCATTGCAACCGATAGTGAAACAGAGGCTTTAGTGGCGGCTATCTTAGCTGGTGAAAACTTTACCCGTTCCCCAATTGCCAAAGGAAGTGCCGCAACGAGTGCCGCATTAATTGGTAAAACGTATATCGAAGTGGATTTAGTCAACCAACACATGTGGTATTACAAAGATGGTAACCTCGCTTTAGAAACGGATATTGTGACTGGAAAACCCACTACTTTGACCCCGGCTGGCGTTTTTTATGTTTGGAGTAAATCCCGCGATGAAGTTTTACGTGGTTTCAATGACGATGGCACGAAATACGCCTCACCCGTTAAATACTGGATGCCCATTGATTGGACTGGTGTCGGAATCCATGATTCTGATTGGCAAAGCGCTTATGGGGGCGAACTTTGGAAAACGGTCGGATCGCACGGCTGCATCAACACTCCCCCTTCAGTCATGGCTCAACTCTTTGGGATGGTCGACGTTGGCACCCCGGTTTTAGTCTTTTAAGCCAAAAACTCGAAGGCCCGTTTTAAAAAAGGGCCTTCGAGTTTTTTTGCGACCAACCATTGCTGAAAATACAGTAATGGAGAATTTTGAGACTGGTTTCGATTGCAAAAAAATCGTACTAGCAAAAGTACCAGCACGACCAATTTGACTTATGATGTGACCGAAGTATAGACTTCGGTCACATCATCATCGTCCTCTAATTTTTCAACAAGTTGTTCTAATTGCTGTTGCAAGGCTTCTTTTAAAGCAATCGTCGTTTGTGCTACCATTGTCAGCTCCGCTTGTGCCAAAGTAAATTCTTGTTCGAGCGAATCGCGCACCCTTGTAAAATCTTCTGGTGCGGTATAAATTTCAAAGACTTCTGCTTCCGTGATTAAATCTTCTGCACCGATTTCTAAAACTTTTTCAAACATCTCTTCTTCTGAGATGGCTAAATTCGTGCGTTCAATGGCAAAATAACCTTTTCGGTCAAACAAATAACTGACGGAACCAGTTTCGCCTAAACTACCACCATTTTTATTAAAAGCTACGCGAATATTCGTCGCCGTCCGGTTACGATTATCGGTTAAGGTTTCAACTAAAACCGCCACGCCACCTGGTCCATAACCTTCATAGATCACTTCTGCATAACTTGTACCATCTGTTGAACTTGTTGCTTTTTTAATTGCCCGCTCCACGTTATCATTTGGCATATTCGCCGCCCGCGCTTTGTCGACCGCTAAGCGTAACGCAGGGTTTGACGCGATGTCCTCTCCACCATTTTTAGCCGCAATAAAAATTTCTCGTGATAATTTCTGGAAGATCTTACCACGCTTGGCATCTTGTGCGTTTTTACGCCCTTGAATATTTTTCCACTTACTATGTCCCGCCACCGCTATTTCCCCTTTCATTTTGGCTTTTCAATAGAAACGTTTTTCGCGCCACCCGATAATGAACCAACAAAAAATAATACCTGTGAGTGCACCCGCGGAATCCAACATCACATCTTGAAAAAGCGGCGTGCGTCCTCCAGTTAACATTTGATGAAATTCATCGAGAGCTGCATAACCTGTTGCAGCTAGCCAAGCAAAAAAAGCCGCTAACACCAGATTTTTCAGACGTGGAACAAGAACTAGAAAGAAGCTACTACCTAAAATAAAATAGGTAGTAAAATGCGTCCCTTTACGAATAAAAAATTCCACAAATGAAAAATAGCCTTTATTCGCAATGCTGATCTCACTACCCGCGTAAGAAAAAGAAATATTGGCTAAATGATCTTTGAATGGCTCATTTTTAAGCAATCGACTCAACAAGCCAATTTGGGATTGTTGTGCATATGTTTGTGACGAGCTATAAAACAAAAGCCCAATCATTAAAAATGCAAGTATTAAATACAAATTCTCATTTTTTCGATATTTTTGAATCATGAATTACTCCAATCTCATCGATCGCCTAGCTTTTAAGCCTCGATTTTTTCAACGACGAAATCGACGGCTGACACTTGAAAGACCTTCGTTAACACGTCATTAACTTTTGCAAACAAATCTTCATTTTTTAAATAACGATTTTGTAAAGTTAAACTGTTGCCTGACCCTTCATAGGTCAAGCTGCCATATTGTTCTTTGGCACTCACTTCTTGCCCGGCTTTTTTAAAGACAATATAATCATCGTCCATCCCCATCACTAATTCTTGGCGGAAGCTGTTTTTTAATGCTACCACCATTACTAAGGACTCCACGTCTAAACCTTCCAGTGGCGTTGGTGTCTCTTCAAAAGTCACCGCGTAAGTTGTCGCTGGTACGACTGGGCAAGCATTACAGCCGCCCTGAACGAGTTCCGTTGTACAAGTAATTATCGCTTTCATTTTCTTTCCTCCCTTAGGTACTACTTCTTTAATTTTACCATTTAATTCATAGCCGGGCTAGGTATCTCAGCCCTTTTCCTGAAAAGCGAACGTGCTCGTCCTAGTAATTAGTGGCTAGCAACAACTCCCAACACTAAGATAAAAAAACTTTTCTTTTTCTTTTTTTTCTTATTTTTTATTCATTTTCCGATACTTAACCGTCTTTCATTCGGCATAAAATAACGGAATTTTCTGAAAATTTCATTAGAATTCGACGTTATGATTATCTTTTTTCGCGATTTTTTCGTATAATTTTAATGATTAAATAATTTTTAAGGAGTGAATTTTTATGGAATGGATCAAATTGATTGGGATTTTAATTATTCTTGTTGGCTTTATTTTAAAATTCGATACCATCGCAGTCGTGATTATTGCCGCCTTGTCCACCGCTCTTGTTTCTGGGATTTCGTTGACTGAGTTTCTCACGATTTTTGGCGAAGCTTTCGTCAAAAACCGCCTTGTAACAATCTTTTTACTGACACTACCCATGATTGGGATTTCAGAACGTTTTGGTTTACGCCAACAAGCCATTATTTTAATTGAGCGCATTAAAGGCCTGACGGTCGGTCGCTTTATTACGCTTTACGCCGTGATTCGTCAAATCGCGGGACTGTTTGGGATTCGAATTTCTGCCCACCCACAATTTGTACGCCCGATTGTCAACCCAATGGCACAAGCCGCTGCTCAAGCACAATATGGCGAAATTTCAGAAGAAGACGAAGATAAAATCAAAGCACGTGCAGCCGCGAATGAAAACTTCGCAAACTTCTTTGGTCAAAATACTTTCGTGGCTTCTTCAGGTGTGTTATTAATCGTCGGAACCTTGGAGTCGCTTGGCTATGATGTTGCAAGCTCAGCCATTTCGCAGACAGCCCTCATTATTGCGGTGATTACTTTAATTGTAATTGCGATTTATAACCATTTGTTCGACTTACAATTGGCACGCAGATATGGCAAAAATCCCAATAAAGGAGGCAATTAATCATGGCTCAATACATTCCACAAATTTTAGAATTTTTCTATATTGTGATTGGTTTGTTACTGATGATGACCGCTGTACGAACCTTTAAAGACACTACCAATCCACAACGTTTAGGTACTAGTGCTTTTTGGCTCATCTTAGGTGTCATTTTTGCTGCTGGGAATTTTATTCCCTACCTTATTTCTGGCATTTTACTAACGATTATCGGGATTTTAACCTTGTTCAAACAAGTCAAAATCGGTAAAACAGCCACGATTACCGAAGAAGAAGGCCAAGCAGGAGCAAAACGCTTAGGTAGCTGGATTTTCTTCCCAGCCATTGCTTTAGCAGCCGTCGCTGTGATTATTTCTTACACGCCCCTTGGCGGCCAAGTCGGGATTGGGGTAGCTTCGGTTGTAGCCTTACTGATTGCGATGTTTTTAACCAAAGCAACACCAAAAATGGTGGCCGACGATACGGATCGAATGTTTCAAGCCGTGGGAACCGTCGGGATTTTACCACAATTATTAGCTGCTTTAGGCGTCATTTTTACTGCAGCTGGTGTGGGGGACGTGATTTCAAATGCAATTTCAAGTTTTATCCCTGAAGGCAACCGTTTATTAGGCGTCATTGCTTATTGTGTTGGTATGGCCTTATTCACCATGGTCATGGGTAATGGGTTTGCTGCCTTTACCGTGATTACCGCTGGAATTGGCGTACCATTTGTCATTGCTCAAGGCGGCGACCCGGTGATTGCGGGAACGCTGGCGATGACAGCTGGTTTTTGTGGTACTTTAGTGACCCCAATGGCTGCTAATTTTAACGCACTGCCCGTTGCTTTACTTGAAATGAAAGATCCAAATGGCGTAATCAAAGCCCAAGCCCCGATTGCTGTCATCATGTTAGCTATTCATATTGCTTTAATGTACTTTTTAGCTTTTTAATTTAAAAACGAAAGAGAGGATAAATCACATGAAAATTTTAGTTACTGGTTTTGATCCCTTCGGCGGTGAGCCAATTAATCCGGCTTTAGAAGCAGTCAAAGCTTTACCGGAGACAATTTTAGGTGCCGAAGTCGTGAAACTAGAAATCCCAACGGTCTTTGGCAAATCAGCAGAAGTTGTAAAAGCAGCAATTTTAGCCGAAAAACCCGATGTTGTTTTAGCCATTGGTCAAGCAGGCGGACGCTTTAGCATTACCCCTGAACGCATTGCCATTAACGTTGATGATGCACGCATTCCTGACAATGAAGGCAACCAACCAATTGATGTGCCAATTCAAGCAGACGGTGCGGCCGCTTACTTTACCCAATTACCAATTAAAGCCATGGTCAAACAAATTAGAGACGCCGGCTACCCGGCAGCGTTATCAAACAGTGCTGGTGTGTTTGTTTGTAACCACATCATGTACCAAGTCCTTTATTTAATTGACAAGGAATTTCCAAACATGCAAGGCGGATTCATTCACGTGCCATTTATTGCGCAACAAGTCGTCAATAAACCGAATCAACCTTATATGAGTTTAGCCGATATTACCGCCAGTTTAGAAAAAGCGATTGAAGCCATTGTTTTATTTGATGGCAAAGAAGATTTAAAAACAATTGAAGGAACGACACATTAATGACTCAAAACGAAAGACTTCCCTTATTTACTTATGGGAGCTTAATGCAAGATTTATTTAATTACGAAAAACATCTCCGGGACAAAACCTTAGGCGCGGCCCAAAAAGCTCGTGTAAAAGGAAGCTTATTTCACTTAACTGAAAAAGGCTATCCGGCCTTATTAGAAGGCAGCGACTGGGTCTATGGTGAAATCTTTGAACTAAAAAACTTCGCGGTAGACATTGACGAACTTGATGAACTCGAAGGCTTTGGGCAAGCTAATCAAAGCGATGAGTATCATCGTGAAAAAAAAATCATTCAAGTCTTCAATGAAACAACGCAGGCTTATGATCAAACAGTGACCGCCTATGTTTATTGCTATGCGGTGGAAAATGATGTTGATTTTACTAGTCATAGCCAATACTTAGCCGACGGGGATTGGCGTTCGTATTACGAAATACTGAATTAAAAATAAAAATCTCAACCATTTTATGGCTCTTTGTCAAATAGGACTGATAGCTAAAATAAGGGTGCGTATCACAGAAAAATATTTTTCTGTGATACGTGCTTTTTTTGTTATTTTATTTTGATTAACCCGTTCATTAAGAAAATTCTAGTTCGCATATTCCCATACGACTTGAAGCCATAAGAGACTCGCTTTAGTGTTTTAATATGGGTGTTTTTCGCTTCAATCTTGCCGTTAGAATAAGGATGAATCAACGCATTTCGAATACCTTCTTCATGGTTTTCTAGGTTTTGAATGACGTGTCGAAATTCAGGGTCCAGTTTATCCGACAGGGTTCGAATTGTATCAAAAAAGACATCGGCCTCTTTTTCTCTGAAGGCATCTGTCAGGTCATGGAAAACATGATAAGCCTCTTTCAAGGGCTCCGAGTAACTTAATAGGCGATCAATCACCATTGCTTCTGTTAGGTAGGGATACTTAGGAGAAGGAAAGCTCCGCCATGTTTTATATTCCGAAATATCAATGTTTTGTCGATTTTTTAATAATCGTTTCCAGTTGCTTTTTATTTTTCTTCCTTGTATGGCAGATTGTCCGCCCTTGGAAATTAGCCGCTTCACTTCTGAGACCCTAAAATCATCAAACGCTTTATTGAGATGTTTTACAACATGAAATCGATCAATCACTAACTGTGCATTTTTAAAAACTTTGGGAATCAATTGGTAGTAAGCAGCGTTCATGTCTGTCACAAGAAACTCAACTTTCTCCGTATCAAGACTTTCTTTAAAATAAGGAATCAGGTGCTCGAGCTTCCTATCAGGCAGCACATCAACTAAATCACCAGATTCTCCATCCGCACAAATAAAACTCATGCTTCCTTCTTTTTTTGCATGCGACCGAAATTCATCGACCATCAATACTTTTGGCAAAACGACATTGTATTTATTTGGAAGATACTCTTTGAATTTATGAAGCTCTCTCATCACAGTATTGCTTGAGACGTAGCATAGTTTAGCAATTAAAGTCATTGCGATTTTTTCTTTTAATAAGCGAGCAATCTCTAGACGAATATGTCGGGAGATAAAGCAGTTAGGGGCAACGAGGCTTGTTTCTGCCGTCCAATGGTGGTTACATTCTCTACAGTGGTAGCGTTGTTTTGCGAGTTTCATGACTGTCGGAATATAGTTAAAAGGGGTTAAGCGGATCGAGGTTATTTTCTTCCCGTTTTTAACAAAGGACTGTTTCCCGTGCGCCCCCTCTTTTGTACAGCCGCAGTTCGGACAGGAACGTAGCTCGGGTGATAGCGTGGCATGAATGAGGTTCGTTAATTGTCCTTTTATTTTTTCTTCGGTGACATCTGAAAAAGTAATATTTTTATCTTTAATTTGAAGCATTGTTCTGATATGATTAAGCAAAGCATATCGTCCTCTCTATAGTTAATTTTGTCTAGTCGCTTAATTCTAACAGAGAACGGTATGTTTTTTTATATTAATCAAAAAATGGGCCTGAGAAATTATTTCTAATTTCATCAGTCCCATAAATTATAGAGCCATAGTATTGATATCCAAATTTAAGGTTTCAAAAATCAAAAAAAGAGGGGGGTTATTTTTAAGTTATTTTAAATCC
>CAYNOA010000007.1:0-1025 GCA_964398695.1 uncultured Enterococcus sp.
TTGGCGTTCGTATTACGAAATACTGAATTAAAAATAAAAATCTCAACCATTTTATTGATGGTTGAGATTTTTTTACTTTCTTGCTTGGCTCTTTATTGAAAAAACGGACTCTCCTCGAGCTGTTTTATAAGCGGGTAATTACCTGCTTTTATTTGTTCGCAAATAAGGGACCGTGACAAAAAGTAAGTCACAGTCCCCTTATTTCATTTACTATTCGCTTTTGCGGCGACGTTTTACAATCATGGTTCCCGCTAAACTAAAGATAACAAGTCCAACCAAACTAATAAAGATTGGATTTGAGTCATCCCCTGTTTGAGGGAGTAAGCCGTTTGGTTTGTTTGGCTTAGCTGGGTTTTCTGGTTTGCTTGGTTTTCCTGGCTCACCTGGATTTTCCGGTTTGCTTGGTTTTTCTGGCTTAGCTGGATTTTCTGGTTTACTTGGTTTTTCTGGCTCACCTGGATTTTCCGGTAAGTCACGCAAGATTACCCCTGCATCCCATGTCGGATCAATTCCTTCGGTCGCTTTCACAGCTTGTTCTGCGTAGTCCTTCGTCAATGATGAATTTTTCTCATTTAGATGAATTGCTACTGTCCAACCGTTTACATCTGCGTCGGAATCTAGATTGGTATTCTCACCGGCATTTTGTTTCGTGAACTCATATTTCTGCGCTTGCTCTTTGGTTAAAGTAAATTTCACTTTATAGTCGCCCGCTTCCAACTCATCAAACAAGTAGAATCCCTGGTTATTGGTCGTGGTCGTTGCGACGAGTTGCCCCGCTTGATCAAAGAGCTCAACTTTGACACCCGCTAAAACTTCTTCGCCTTGGTCTTGTAGCCCATTGTTATTAGCATCAATCCAAGTGTAATCACCAATTGCGTATGATTTACGCGTATTGGTAATCACAAAGCCGCTCTTGGCATCCCCGGTAATCACCGTGTTGTAACCTACCACTTGTTCTTCTTTTACTGTATAAACAATCGCTTGTTTATCGGTGGTCGCATGGACAACTGGTAAGTCTTTAAAGG
>CAYNOA010000007.1:1125-21883 GCA_964398695.1 uncultured Enterococcus sp.
GCCCATTGTTATTGGCATCAATCCAAGTGTAATCACCAATCGCGTAGGATTTACGTGTATTGGTAATTGTAAAGCCGCCTTTGGCGTCTCCGGTAATCGCTGTGTTGTAACCTGAAACTTGGTCTTCTTCGACCGTGTAAACAATCGCTTGTTTATCGGTGGTCGCATGGACAACTGGTAAGTCTTTAAAGGTATGTTTCCAGTTGTTTTCCTTAGAAAGTTCAATGCTATCAACTTTTTTACCGTCTGCGAATAAGTGAACGGTAACGGCTGTTTGAGCTTTTCCAACCCAAACTTTTTCGACTGACACGCGCGTTTTCGCTGGCACGATTGGGGTTGCTTTTAATACCACACCCGCATCCCAAGTTGGGTCAATCCCTTGAGTGGCTTTTACGCCTTTATAATCTTTGGTTAAGAAGGCATTCTTGTCATTCAACTGAATTTCTTTCGTGAAGCCATCTTTTGGATTGGCATCCGAATCAATCGCGGCATTCTCACCAACAGTTTGTTTGGTGAACTCGTATTTTTGGGCTTGTTCTTTGGTTAAAGTGAATTTCACTTTGTAGTCGCCGGCTTCTAACTCATCAAATAAGTAGAAACCTTGGGCGTTGGTTGTCGTTGTTTGAAGAACATTTTTACCAGTGGCATCATATAACTCCACTTTGACACCTGCTAAAATTTCTTCGCCTTGATCTTGTAGCCCATTGTTATTGGCATCAATCCAAGTGTAATCACCAATCGCGTAGGATTTACGCGTATTGGTAATTGTAAAATCTTTCTGAGAGATTTCTGTATTGTAACCGGCAACTGAATCTTCTGTAATTGTATAGACTACTTCTTTTCCAGCTTTAAACTTCGGTAAATTAGCAAAAACAAATTTCCAATCATCCGATTTTTTAACCTCTTTGGCTTGGACTTCTTTTTCATTTGCAAACAAGCGAACGGTAATTTTATCTGGACGCGTGTTTTCATTCTTGTCAACCCAAGTCTTTTTACCACTAACCTTAATCACTTCTACTTCATGCGTATTCGTTAGCGTAAAGGTGTTTTCAGGCGCTTCTTTCACGCTTGCCTCATAGCCTTCTGCCGTTTTAACTTCTTGTACTTGATATTTGATTTTCTTACCTGTTTGACGATTCATCGCTGGTAAGTTATCAAATGAAGCTTTCCATTTGTTGGATTCAGATAAGGTCACTTTTTCTTCAGTTAGAACCTTATCTGCAAGCAATTGAACGACAATCGATTCTGGGCGAATGCCATCTTGGTTATTCTGATCATCCCAAACTTTATTTACAGAAATTTTTACTTTAGCAATATTTTCAAAAGTAACTTCGACGATATTTTCTTTATTGTTATTGACCGTCTTGTCTACTTCAACTGTAAGAACTTCCTCAGATAAGAAATAGCCATTTGGCGCCGCCTTCTCTTTTAGATAATAGGTTCTTAAAGGAAGATTGCCAATGCTCAATTCGCCCTTTTTGGTTGTAAAGTCACTTCCAAATTGGACATCCTTGCCGTTTAATTTAAACCACAATTCAAAAGTCGCTTCTCCGGTCGTAATGACTTTTTGTGTTAGGGCATCGACTTTCTTCAGGTGAATGGCTCCTAGATTTGGATTTAACTCACCACCAACCCAAGAGAACTCTTTTGCGGTTAACTGCGTTGTTTCTTTGGATTTGTTTTCAACACCAATTCCCTTTAATGCGACTTTATTATTTACTTTTTGGCCATTTTCTGCCACAACTACTGTTTTGTAGCTCAATTGAATGGCTTGTTTTAACGCCTTGGTAAAAGTAATCACTAGGGAGGTTGTCCCGTCTTCATTCACAGTAGCTTTTTCTTCATAGTCTTGACCTTTAATGAATTTAACGTTATCGGTCGATACAATTGTTAAGCTATCTTGAACATAAGTTAAGCCTGCACTGATTGTATCCGTGATACTTGCTTCTTTAATAACTGATAAGTTTTGGTTGGCCGTCACTTGCCAAGTTAACTCTTCACCAATAAAGACGGTGTTGCCACTTTGACCGACTGCTTTTTTATCTAAGTATTGATTCCACTGAGCATAATTCACTGTACCAGAGTAAGGGTACTGCTTATCCCCTACTTTAAGGACTGCTTCATTTGTGTATTTTTCTTGTGAGATATCAGGAACCGTTGTCGTGAAAGTTACCACATAACGTTCTGAAACTGCTTCTTTAAAGGTCAAGGTGAATTTTTTCCCGTCTACCTTGACTGTATACTTGTCTTTAGCTAATGCTGTCTTAGTGATTTCTGTTGTTCCATTAGCATTCACTTTATAGACAAGTACTTGGAAGCTCTCTTCATCGTAGGTCCCCTCGTATTGTAAGGTGTCTTCAATACTCACACCCGTTCCTAGGTTTTGTTGATAATAGTTTGTATATAGTTGCCAAGCAATTTTCCGCTCTGCACCACTTACCCAACCATCTTTTAAAGAACCTTCTGCTTCGTGGACAAGTTGGCCATCTTTTTTCCCGCTATTCCAAGCGTCCACACGTAATTTTGTTTCTGCTGGAGCATTCGTATCAATTTTATTATCGTTAACGGTTGTCCCTACAAAATGCGCATTATTTTTATAAACGCGATCCGTTGACGTATTTGCCTCTAATCGATTACCTTCTACTTCTTTTTGCGGATCAAAAGAAGTTTTATAGGTGATGGTCATTAATTGATTTAACGGAAGAATTTCATTATCAAATGCTAGAACAAAACCTTGGTGGTAACCATTCCCATTTGGAGAAAGCGTCCAACCTTTTGTTTTTTCTTTTCCGCCAACGGTTACTTTTACCGAATCGTTAAGCATAATTAGCCCTTTATTAGGAAAAGTATCGGTGATTGTTAAGGCTTTGATTGCTTCGCGTTTTGGATCAACCGTTATTTTCCATTCGATGGTTTTATCGGTATAGTTAACGGTCCCTACTGTTTTTGAAAAAGCATTCCCTGCAGGTTTAATTGGCTTAGTTGTTGTATGGTCGCCTTGACCAACACCATCGCCCGTTAAAGTTGCGCTATTTTTAAACTCATTCACGGTAAAGTCCGTAATGGTTGTTTGATACTCGATTTTTGCATACTTGGTGCCAATATCACCTAGTGCCAGCGTGACTGTGGTCGTTTTATCTTGATTTTCTTTAATCGTTACTTTTTTAGGATCAATTTTTTCCCCATTAACCGTAATGTCTTCGGCTTTGATGCTTAATCCTTTTGGTAAAATATCGGTTACCGTGACATTTTTTAATGGGTGGCGCGCTTCATTCACGTGAACAGTCCAAGTCAATGTCTTATTTTCATAATCAACTTTGGATGCGCCATCTTTACGAATCAGCGACGAGCGATTAATGGTGACGTCAGCCGTTGCCTCACCCAATTGACTTTTACCATCTAATAATGTTGCCGTGTTGCTAAACTTGTTGCCCGTTTTTTGGTACTGACCATTATTTACTTTCGACCAATCAATTGTCGTTTTAAATGTAATCTGATACCACTCGTTTTCTCTAATTTCTCCTAAAGTCAGTGGGAATTGTGTCAATTGCGTCTGATCTGGTTGTGGTTCAGCCCAGTTCCAGATATTTCCAGCCTTCACTTCCCATTTTTGGACTCCAATCGAACCTTCAACAAAAGTTAAGCCCGCCGGCAAGACGTCCTGAACAATGGCATTCTTGATTGCTAAGCCAGCTTTATTAACCGAAATGGTCCAGGTGATTTGATCATTTCCGTCTTTGTCTTTACCAACTTCTCCGCTTTTTTCAATCGGGTTACTTCTTTCTTTGGCGTAAACTGTTACTTCCGCTTCTAATAGTTTATTCTTACCATTGGTAAAAGTTGCCCCATTCGTAAACTCTGTGAGGCTAAAGTCGGTAATGCTTGTTTTATACTCTATTTGATAACCACTTCTTGCGGCTACTTGATCAAAAGTCATTTCAAAAGTATTACCAGTAATAACCGGTGCTTTAAAAGCGACCTCTTTCCCGACTTTCTTATTACCATTATAATCAAAAGTTAATTCTTTGACGACAAAATCTCTCGGTTCACCGACACCATTTGGTAGCGTATCTTTTAGTACTTCTTTACTTAAAGCTTCATTTCCACCATTCGTTACTTCAATTGTCCAAGTAATTTCTCTGGCATCTTTTTCTTTGTCTGGCACGCCTGTTTTTACTAGCTTGGTCTCGATTGATTTTGGAACTGCTACGACTGTTAAATCTTTTTTACCATCGCCGTCAAAATCAATTTCTTGCTCCCATTGCTCAACGAATTTTTTTTCATCAAACTCTAAGAGAAAACCGACATAACCATTTTGAACGGTTGAGTCTTCAATGGCCTTATTGAAGGTAAAAGTCAGTTGTCCATTACTAATGGTATAGGTTCCAACTTTTAGGCCACCTGTAACAACAATGTCTTTTGCTGGCGTATTGGCTGGCCAATGTTTAAATACATCGGGCAGAGGCAACGTCACCGTATCGCCTGCTTTGACGTCCATTCCTTTTGTATCCCACTTATACTGAACAGCGTAAGATTTCGTAAAATCGATGGCGGCACCGTCTACGACATCTTTGTCACCTTGTTTGAAATAGTCAAAGGTGAAAATATTCTCCAATTCTTTTAGTACGCTAGGGACAGAGTTTTTTTTTTCGATCTTTTCTCCAGAGCTTTCCCTGGCAGGTTCCTCGTCTTCTGCACCGGCCTCTTCTTCGGTTGCTTTTGTTTCCTCGCCTTGACTGGCACTCGTTTGCGTGGTTGCTTCTGCACTTGATGGCGGCGTTTGAATGGACGCCGGTGCACTTGTTTCAGTCGCTGGCGGAATTGTCGTATCCGTTATGCTTGACTGTGGACTATTAGTTACTTCGGTACTTTGCGTTGAACTAGATGAAGTATCTTCTGCAAACACCGATGCAACCGGTGTCAAGGTTTGTGCAATTAATACCACTAACATAAACCATGTCGCTATTTTTGATTTTAGTTGCTTTTCCATGATTAATCTCCTTTAATTTTAGTTATTGCACTAATAACTTTAGCAATCTTTCGATTAAATTTCTAGGAACCGAACCGGTAGATAAAACGATAGTTATTGATTTAAAGGAGGAAAACAGCTATAATCGTTTATATATCAACGAATGGTCATTTTTTTATGTTCTCTGTCTACTTTTTTGGCCAGTCGAGGAAAATCAACAAAAATTAGCGGAACGAGAGATGATATCTAGATGATGACTTCTTATGGATTGCAAAAAAAAACAATCCTAAAAAAAGAATTACTGCTTTTATTAAGTGAATACACAACGTTTGTTTCCTCTAAAGAAATTGCCCAACAACTAAAGCTAGAGAGTGCTCAACAAGTCCAACTCCTATGCCGTGAACTAGCAGCAGATATTGAAGAATTTTATCAACCAACAGAGCTCAATTTGCAAATCAATAACAACGGCATCTTACTGGTCAGAGGGCAAAGCGACTTACAACGATTACTGACGCACTATCACGCGAAAGAACCCTCATTTGACTTAGTCAAGGACTTGTTTTTCCGTCGGGTAATTCCACTAGCTGATTTTTGTAGCAAGCATTTTATGAGTGAGTCAACGGTGCGCAGGAAAGTCCGACAAGTCAACAAGAATTTGAAAGCTTTTGAGATTCGGATTACTTGTTCACACGAATTAAAACTAATTGGTGAAGAACATAAAATTTTGTCTTTTATTGTCTTAGCTGCTTACTTAAGCTTTCAAAAAATGTCGAATACGACCATCGTACCCCGACACACCCAGACGCAAATTTTGGCGCAAACTAGACGGATTGTGGCTACTTTTTCTGATTCTCCAACGGAACTAGAGATTGATTCGATTGCGCTCATCTATAGCATTTTGGCAGTAAGTACCAAAAATGGCCACCATTTAGAGGAAACTTGGCACCCCTTTACTCAAATTACCGCTGATTTTTTACCAGAAAAACCGGAATTTCTAACAAAGTGGACCCAAAAAGATTGGGAATTTTTCTTGACGGCCTTATATCTCTATAATTTCTACCTGCCACCACACTTAAAAGACCACCTACCTGCTTGTTGCGGAAAAGTTAAAAAAGATTGGGAAGATCTTTTTATAGCTAATTTCTCTACAGATTTAGGTATCAAAAAAGCACACGTGCAACAAGAATTACAGCGACTGTTCTTATTTTGTGATTGGTATCCAAATGATAATTATATTTTAGAACTTTTCCCGGTCGTTTCCTTAGAAGAAATCACCAAGCGCTATCCCTTACATTTAGAGCGTTATGATTTGTTTTGGTCAGAATTTATGCAAAACTATCCGGCATTTAATCTCAATTACTTCCGAGTGAACTCTTTGCTGTTGACGCTCTACTTAACACCTTTAGAGGAACGAAAGGAACGAATTCTCATTTATTTGGAATCTGCGCATAATATTAGCTTTGTGGAAAATTTAAAAATAGCCATTTACGAATACTTTTGGATAAAATATCAAATCGTTTTTACCGATAATAAAACAGAAGCCGATCTTTATCTTTCATCGATTAAACAACTCAGTGATTCTGAGACAAATGAGGTAGTTTCAATTCACCCGCTACTTCTAAACAGTGATTTTCAATTAATTGAACAAAAGATTCAAGATGTCATCAAAAATAAAAAGAGCCCCGCTCGAGAAAAAATAGCTTGTTCTTAATTATTTGTGAAAAAAATACAAACAACCGGCTAAAATCAAGTGCTTTCTTACTTGATTTTAGCCGGTTTCACTATTCTTCTTTTTCTTCCCACGCAAATCCGTCAAAGCTTTCCCCATCATAATATTTCAGCAAATCTTCATAGCTTAGTAGCGTTGACGTCATTTCCTCTTTGTCTTCTTCAAGACGTTTCGTTTGGCATTGGGTAAAGTAGATTTGATATTGTTCCAACAACTGACGATAGAGCGCTTGTTTCGAGCGCGCTTCACCCGTAATCGTTGGGATTTCACGCAGATAACCACGGTAGATTGGCCGGTTTTCTTCAAATTCAATCGGTAGTTCAACCACTTGTAAATTTAACGCTTCAAATTGCGACATCTTTTTTCCCTACCTTTCAATTTCAATGATCCGTTCCACAAAGTCTCCATAAAAATCTTGCTCATGTGACACCACAACCACTGTTCCAGGATAGTTAGCTAAGCTTTCTTGTAAACTTTCTTTGGCTTGTTGGTCGATATGGTTCGTTGGCTCATCTAAAATTAAAAAATTTCCGGGCGTCATTGTCATTTGGGCAAGCTTGACCTTGGTTTGTTCGCCCCCACTTAAATCTTTGATTGGTTCTTGGGCCAACTGATTCACCAGACCCGCCAGTGACAAGTGGCGCCGTAGTTCTTTAACCGTTGCTTTCGGGAACAAGTCACTTAAATATTGTAAGGGGGTCTCTAGTGGGTATTGCCACACGAGTTCTTGGGAAAAGTAATTGATTTTCGTATTGGCTGGGAAATGAAATTCACCATCAAGGGCAGGAATTTCACCAATTAAGGTTTTTAATAAGGTCGATTTCCCGATACCATTGAACCCACGAATGGCGACTTTCTCACCGTAGCGAATCGTTAAATCAATTGGCTTTAGCAAAGCTTGCTCATAACCAATCACTAATTGATCCGTCGTTAGTGCCAAAGTTGAGACAATTTCATGATAGGGAAATTGATAATGGGGTTTGGCTACTTCACTTGGCGGCGTGAGGCGGTCAACTTTGGCCAGTTGTTTTTCACGACTTTTAGCCATCGTTGAACGTGAGCCGGCTTTGTATTTCCGAATATAAGCTTCCGTTTTTTCAATGTGTTTTTTTTGATTTTCGTATTGTTTTAAATACGTTTCCCGGTTGGCTTCTTTTTGTTTGAGTGCTTTGTGCAAATTACCGGTATATTTCGTTAATTGGCCAAATTCAATGTCCGCAATATGCGTCGTAATTTCATTTAAAAAATTTCGGTCATGCGACACAACTAGAAAAGTCCCCGAAAAATTTTGTAAAAAGCTCGTTAGCCATTCAACGTGATTATCGTCTAAATGGTTGGTCGGCTCATCTAACACTAAAATATCTGGTTTTTCTAGCAAGAGCTTGGCTAAAATGACTTTTGAACGTTGGCCGCCACTGAGTTCTTTTAACAAGCGATCTAAGCCCAGCACTTGCAGACCTAACCCACTAGCCATCTCTTGAATCAAGGTATCCATTTGATAAAATTCTCCTTGATCGAGTTGGGTTTGTAATCGTCCGGCTTTTTCTAACAAACGATCGTCCAGTGTTTCGCCGTAAGTCGTGTAATATTGTGTGATTTGCGCTTCAACTTCTAAATCTTTTTGAAAAGCCGTTTTTAAAAATTCATAAATCGTTAAGCTTTCGTCGACGCGTACATATTGGTCCAAATAACCTAAATGGACACTCCGCGGCACTTCAACGCGGCCATTATCGGGCAATAGTTCCCCCGTAATAATTTTAATTAAAGTCGATTTTCCTGCCCCGTTCTGGCCAATTAAACCGACGTGTTCGCCTTTATTCACTTGTAAATTTAAATCTTCATATAAGATTTTGTCTGCAAATTGATGGGTAATATTTGTTAAACTTAACATGGTTTTCCTCTTTCTTTAAAAAAAAGCGATCGACTGTTTTTGTCCACCGCATGCTTCTTTTGTAACTTCTGTAGTGTAGCATATTTTTTCTGAAAACGCGATGAAAAACCTCGTTCCCTTACTTCTTTTCTTTACAAAACTTTTCTAGAAAACAATTTCATTTTGCGGCGTTTCTTGCTATGATAAGATGAATGCAATAAAGCGTTTTAATAAGTAAAAATGAGGGATAAAAATGACATTAGCTGTTTTTGATATTGGTGGTTCGGCTGTAAAATATGGTCAATGGAACCAAAAAGAATTAAGTCAAACGGGACAATTTAAAACGCCGCCGACATTTGACGAGATGCAAAATGAAATGAAGAAAGTTATCGCCGCTTTCGGCACAAGTGTTACCGGTGTTGCAATTAGCTCACCCGGAGCGGTCAATGTGAACGGTCGGCGCATCGACGGGATTAGTGCGGTGCCTTATTTACACGAAAGACCGATTTATGACGAATTAGAAGCGGCACTTGGTTTGCCAATTACAATTGAAAATGACGCCAATTGTGCCGGCATTTGTGAAATGGGCTTAGGAGCTGGCCGTGGTGTGGATCATGCGATTTTTGTCGTGATTGGAACGGGCGTTGGAGGTGCCATCTTTATTAATGGCCAACTTTATAAAGGCGCGCATTTATTTGGTGGCGAATTTGGTTTGCTCGTGAATAGTAATGGTAACACTTTATCAGCCAACGGGACAGCGGTCAATACAGCCGCCCGTTTTTCAAAAACAGTTGGAAAAGAAATTACAGGAAAAGACCTTTTTGAATTAAAAGATGCCGGTGACCTTGCTGCGACACAAGCACTAAACGGTATGTATGATTTCTTAGCGGAGTCATTATACAATTTACAAGTATCCATTGATCCTGAAATGATTATTATCGGCGGGGGAATTTCCGCGCGCCCAGAATTAACCACTGAAATCAGTACCCGCCTACAAGCACTTTTAACAAGATTTGGGGTACCGAGTGCCATGCCACTCGTGAAAGCTTGCGAATTCCAGAATAACGCCAACTTAATTGGAGCGGCGGTTAATTACGAAAACATAATGAAATAATCAAGAAAAAGCGACCATGAAAAATATTTTCATGGTCACTTTTTCTTTATTCAACTGCTTTAAAATAAAAACGTTGGGTGGCATAATCACCATGTAAAGCATCCTCTACGTAAAAGCCCAAATGCATCAATTCTGAACCGCTTATTTGTTGCTTACCAGACTGATAAACAAGATCTGCTTTTAAGCCGGCTAGTTTTAAGGTTACAAAAGGGGCTGCCGCATCCGCTAGTGGTCTAAAGTAAAAGACCATGGCTTCTTTTTGATCTTTAGCAACAAACATCCAAGCGACATCGTTACTTTCAAAAGCACTTTGCAAGCGAATAAAGGTCCCAAATTGGAGTAATTGACGATGTTGTTTATAAAATTTCACTTGCTCTTTAATTTCGGCTTTTTCAGCCGCCGTTAGTTGCGTTAAATCTAACTCATAACCAAATACTCCCGACATCGCCACATTGCCGCGAATGGCTAAACTTGTTTGTCGGTTGGTTTGATGATTTGGTACTGCTGAAACGTGTGCCCCCATACTTGAAATTGGGTAGGCGAAACTGCTACCATGTTGAATTTTCAAACGCGAAATCGCATCCGTATTATCGCTCGTCCAAGCTTGCGGCATATAATGCAGTAGTCCTGCATCAAAACGCCCACCGCCACCTGAGCAACTTTCAAATAAAATTTCCGGATAATTTTGCGTCAACTTTTCTAAAAATTCGTACAAGCCTAACATGTAACGATGCGACACTTCCCCTTGCATCGCTGGATCAAGTAATAATGAATAAACTTCCGTCATGTTACGGTTCATGTCCCATTTAATGTAATCAATCGGCACCCGATCTAAAATGGCCGTCATTTGTTGGTAAATATTTTCCCGGACATCTGCCCGTGAAAAGTCAAGAACATATTGATTGCGACTAACCGATTTGCCTCGATTTGGTGTGGCTAAAACCCAATCGGGGTGTTGGCGATACAAGTCACTATTTTCAGAAATCATTTCCGGCTCAAACCATAAACCAAATTTCATACCTTGTTGATGGACATAATCCGCTAGTCCTACTAACCCTTTGGCTAACTTGCCTTCATATTCAAACCAATCGCCTAAGGAACGATTATCATCATCGCGCATTCCAAACCAACCATCATCTAACACAAACATTTCAATCCCTAAGTCTTTGGCTTGGTCGACAAGGCCATAAATCTTCTCATCATTAAAATTAAAATACGTTGCTTCCCAGTTATTAATCAAGGTCGGTCGTTCTTGCAATTGGTATTTACCCCGAACTAAACGTTGATTGAATAAGTCATGATAGGTTTGTGACATCGTATTTAACCCAGTCGCACTATAAACACTGACCACTTCTGGGGTTTCAAAAGTGGTCCCTGGTAAAAGCTGCCAACCAAAATTAAACGAATTGATGCCGGTCACAACACGCGTTTGTAAAAAGGCGTCCTTTTGGATCACGGTTTCATGATTGCCGCTATAAACTAGACAAATACCGTAAGCCTCTCCCTGAAACTCAGTCGTCGTCGGTTCCACTAAGGCCACAAAAGGATTTTGTTGATGTGAACTCGAACCGCGCTTACTATCAAAAACGCGTGTGCCAATTTCAATTTTTTCGCGCGTCATTTGGCGCTCTTTCGCCCAAGTCCCATTTAGATGGATTACTTCTAGCGCGCGATTGGGAAAATCAAGACACTGACTTGCCAATTGATTGATTTCGACCCTCGCTGGACTTTCATTGCTAATTTTCGTTGAACGAACAATCGCGCTGTAATCACGGTAAATCGTATAAGACAAACGTAAAGTTAACTGAGCCACCGCATCTTTTAAATAAATATGCAGCGTTTGCGCTTCATCTGCTTCTTTGACGTAGGTACTTGGCAATCCGGTTAGTTTTGGTTTGCCGGCGATAATTTCATAACGATCATAGCGAAAATCCGTCACACGACTGCCATTTTCTAACTTTAAATTATAAGCCGGTTCACGAAAATCACCAAAACCATAACCCGGATATTCTAGCATTAACGTATCAATCGAATATGAACGCTTCGTCGCCCCAGCCGGATTGGGTGAAAAAGAACGATTACTACGTAAAAATTGATAGTGGCCCGAATAGTCATTTAATGCTTGGCCATAATACAGATGCGCTAAATAACCTTCTTCTTCAATTTGGATTAAATAACTGATTTGTCCATTTTTTAAATGAAAAACTTGTTTATTTTCATCAAAAGTAATCATTTTTTTACTCGCTTTCAAATTTTTTATTTGACCGAACCATTGGTCATCCCTGAAATAATATTTTTTTGGAAAATTAAATACACCATTAAGATTACCACAATTCCGACAACGTAAGAAGCAAATGATGGTCCATAATCACTAAAGTATTGCCCTTGATAATTATATTGGAAGAGTGGCAAGGTCCAATTGGATGAATCCTTATTTAATAGAAGTAACGGCAAAAGAAAATCGTTCCAAATCCATAAAGCATTAATAATTAAAGTGGTTGCATGCATCGGTTTCATTAATGGAAAGGCAATTTGAAAGTACATGCGAAATTTGCCACAACCATCAATTTCAGCCGCTTCATCAAGTTCGATTGGAATTGCTGTTTTAATATACCCGACATACAAAAACAATGTTTGCGGAATCGCATAAGCTAAGTATAAAATAATTAAACCGGTAATGTTTGATAAACCTAATTTGGTCATCATCGTAGTAATTGGAATCATGATAACTTGAAAGGGCACAAAAATACCTAGGATTAAAAAAGAATACATCAGAGCGAACGCTTTTTTCTTTGAGAGATTGCGGGCAATCGAGAAGGCGGCCATCGGAACAAATAAAGTAATCAACGCGATTGAAACAACCGAGATCATGCTTGAGTTAAAAAAGTACTGGCCAATCCCATCTGTTAACAGACGTTGAAAGTTGTCTGTTGTAAAAGGATTCGGTAAGCCAAAAAAATTGCTCGTAATTTGATTGGTGTCTTTAAATGAACTGACGACCGTTAAGTATAGCGGAATAAAGATCAGAATAAACCCTAAACTTAAAAATAGATAACTGAATATTGAGCTTTTTTGTTTCATCTGTTTTTCCTCCCCTAAACTTCAAATCGTTTGGATAAACGAATTTGTAAAACTGAAATAACCGCAATCACTATGAACAAGACCACTGCAATCGCATTGGCATAACCATATTGGTTACTCTTAAAAGCATAGTTATAAACGAGTAGACCCAAAGTCGTGGTTTGATCACTTGGTCCACCACCAGTTAAAGCATAAATTAAATCAAACGCTGTTAACCCTGCCTTTAAGGCCATAATGAAAACCATACTTAATGAAGGTAATAAATAAGGAAATTCAATATGGAGAAACTTTTGTTGACTCGTTGCCCCGTCCATCGAAGCCGCTTCTAAAATTTCTTCTGGGATACTTTGCAAGCCTGCTAAAAAAATAACAACAGGCATCGCAATCCCTTGCCATAAAGCAACAAACAAAACACCCCAGAAGACAGTTTTTTCATTCGCAATCAAATTTTGTTCCAAAAAGGCCCAACCCAGTTTTTCGCCTAATTGAGGCAACCCATAGTTGAAAATTTGTTTAAAAATTAAACCAAGCGTGACTGTACTTAAAACCGCTGGGAAGAAGTAGGCTGTTCTAAAAAAACCGACTCCTTTGATTTTTCGATTTAAAAAACGAGCAATTACAATCCCTAGAAGCACTTCGCCCACCATTAAACCAAGGGTAAAAACAACCGTAAAACCAATTGATTTCATAAATTTTTGATCTGATAAAATCGCTTGAAAATTTCTTAAACCAATAAAGTTGTAATTGTTCGTTAACCCTGTCCAGTCGGTCAAACTATAGAAAAAACCTTGCAACATAGGTAAATAGAAAAAAATTACTTGTAACAGAATTGGGATTAAGACGAAAAGATAAGCCCAATAATGATTGAAAAGACTATTTTTTTTCATTACTCTCATCCTTACTATTTCATTGTGTCAAAGAAATTGTTCAAGTTTGAAGCTAGTTGTTTGCGGTCTTGGCTATTCACATATTCAACCGTCAAATGATGGAAGGTTTCTTCTGAAGTCCATTCCTTTTGCAACCAAACGATTTGGCGATCCGTAAAGACGTATTGCGTGACACCCGCTGTTTCTGGAAAGCGTCCTTCGGTTTCAACCGCTGTCACTGAAGTCGGTGCACCATCCACATCGTAATATTTTTGCATCGCTTCTTTCGTCGTCATATAGGCCACAAACTGATTAGCGGCTGCTTTGTTTTTTGAATTTTCCGCAATTGATAAAGCTAAATCGGCAGAACCAACAGTCATTTGTTCCTCTTCTTTTTGTCCTGGATAAGCAAACATCCCAATCTCAAATGCAGGATTTTGATTTTGAACGGCTGGCAACGCCCAAATACCATTTGGGAAAATTAAAGCTTTTTCTTTCGCAAAAGCAGCGACTGCGTCATCATAAGTCGCACCATTGGCATTTTTTTGTCCAGTGCCATCAAGTAAGTCCAATTGATTCGCGACTTGCTCAAAGTCAGGATTGCCTACTTGAATGCTACCTTTTCGACTACGAACGAGAGCATCGTTGGCCGCTGCAAACCCACCGGTCGTTGTTGCCCACGCTAATTGATGGTAACCATTTAAGGTCCAAGCATCGGCTTGCGTTAAAGATAAGGCAAACGGAACTTCGCCTTTTTCTTGAATATTTTGAACAATTGTTTCAAAGTCCGCCCAAGTATTTGGAGTTTCCACGCCTAATTCAGCAAATTTCGTTTTATTATAGAAGAAGCCCCAAGCATTACTCGTTAAAGGAATCGAATAAATTTTATCGTTAATCGCATAGGGAGTCGCTGCCCCTTCTGATAAATTACTCAAATACTCGGCTTGAGTTAAATCAGCAAAAATATCATTTTTTGCCCACTCTTGAAAATCAGCATTTTGCGGGAACACGTTGATGACATCCGGAACATCACCACTTGAAATTCGTGTTTTTAAAACCGTTCCAGCATCTGGTACATTCGTAAATTTCACTTTAATATCAGGGTTTTCTTTTTCAAAATCATTAATAATTTCCTGGAGGGTGCTTTGCATCCTTCGTTGCTTTTTGATTCCCGCAGGCACTTACCAATCCAAGCGTGCTTAAAACCGTTGCGCCAATTAACCATTTTTTCGAATTTTTCATATTACTTCCCCCTACACTCTTTTTTTGTTTGCGCTTTCTTGTTGCTAAACAAATCTTAACTGTTAACTTAAATAAAGTCAATAGTTTTTACTAAAATATTTAAGTTAACAAAAAGAGTGAACACCACTTAGTGTTCACTCTTTTTAAATTGCTTTTTCACTTTCTCGAACAATCACTTTGCTTGGCACGATGACTCGAATTGGGATAGCTCGAATTTTTTCAATTTTTTCTTTAGCCAAGCGGATTGCAATTCGACCAATTTCTTCCGTTTGAATATCAACGGTACTCAAAGACGGTGTTAAATACTCCGAAACTTCAATATTATCAAAACTCACAATGGATATATCTTCTGGGATACTTAAACCTTGTTTTTGCAACGCGCGATAGACGCCAACTGCGATTGGATCGTTGGCCACCATCACGGCCGTCGGTAAATCCTTTGCGGCTTTTTCTAGTAATTCGTTGCAGGCGGTCATACCGTCCAAGGTATTCCAACCAGCAATATAAACTTGAATGGCTTTGGCTAAATCGTGTTGCTTCATCCATTCTTCGTAAGCCTTCTGGCGAAAGTCTTCAGTTGATTCATAGCGCGTGCCTTGGAGATCTAATAACACGCGCGGTCCACCGATAAAAGCGATTTTGCGATGGCCTTTTTGATAAAGACGTTCTAAATGAGCACGTGTTGCTTGTTGCAGATCGGTATAAACCGCATCGACTAAAGCGGTCGCATTGGGATCATCGACCACAATAATATTTTGGTTATATTTCATCACAAATTCAATCACACTCGGTAAAACTTGACCCACAATAATTACCGCCCCACTACTTTTAAGTTCTTCTGGTTTAATCTTCGCATCACACAAGCGCACCGTTTGAGTAATCGCTAATTTTCTTTTCTCAGCTTCCATTTGAATCCCTCGGCGAATCGCTCGAAAATAAGGATCTTCCAGTTCATCCATTTCAGAGACTGTTGTAACCAGTAACACGCTTTTAGTTGGTTTCATTTTTTTTTGTGGCATATTTTTCTTTTGATAACTAAAAAATGTCACTGCTTCTGCAATTTTTTCTTTTGTTTCATCTGTCACGGAAAGTGTTGGGTCTTCGTTTAAGACGCGTGAAACGGTTGCGATGGAAACACCCGCTCTCTTGGCTACATCTCGAATACCTGCCATTTTATCGCCTACTTTCAATTTATCTGTTAACTAAAATAAACCATATATACAGCGAAATAGCAAGCCTTATATGTTTGGTTTTTGTTTACTTAACAAGAGATAAGCTGAGCTCTTCTTTTAAAATACCACTTCTAACCTAGCGTAACTCGTTATCACGCCGTCTTTTTCGCTTAAAGTTTGCATCTCAACAAAATCCAACCTAGCATTATGTGAGAAAAAAGATTATAAACAACGAAGAATACCAGAGTGGGCTTTGGTTGTTGTTTTTATTCAACGTTCTAAGGTTTTCGTGAATGAAGCCAAATAAAAGAGGCTAGCATTCGCCAACCTCTTTTGTGTTCATTAAAGTTCCCCTTGCTCCATTGCGGCATCTTCTGCTGCCATTTGTGCTTCGATGTCTGAAATACTATAGACATTTTCGCTTGCAACGGTGACTTCTTTTGGTTCCATGTTGCGGTAGCGTGGCATCCCAGTTCCAGCTGGAATGATTTTTCCGATGATAACATTTTCTTTCAAGCCAAGTAAATGGTCTTTCTTGCCACGAATCGCCGCATCCGTTAAGACGCGAGTCGTTTCTTGGAAGGAAGCAGCCGATAAGAAACTGTTTGTTTCAAGGGAAGCTTTGGTAATTCCAAGTAAAACGGGACGAGAAGTTGCCGGTACGCGACCAGAAACAATCGCTTCGTAGTTTCGATTTTTAAAGTCGGAAATGTCCATCAAGGTCCCTGGCAAGATATCGGTATCACCTGGATCCATGATACGAACTTTACGTAACATTTGACGAACCATTACTTCAATATGTTTATCGCCAATTTCTACCCCTTGCATCCGGTAAACACGTTGAACTTCACGTAATAAGTAGTTTTCAACGGTTAAAACGTCACAAACTTGGAGTAAGTGTTTTGGTTCAATTGAACCTTCTGTTAGTGGTGCTCCACGATGAATAGCATCGCCTTGTGCGACTTTCATACGCGCGGTAAATGGTACTTGATACGTTCTCGTATCTGTTGCCCCTTTAATAGTTACTTCTTTCAAGCGAGTTGCTGCATCTTCTGTGATATCAATCACTTCACCCGTTACTTCAGAAATTACCGCTTGTCCTTTTGGATTACGCGCTTCAAAAATTTCTTGGACACGAGGAAGACCTTGCGTGATATCATCGCCGGCAACCCCACCCGTATGGAAGGTACGCATCGTTAACTGAGTACCTGGTTCACCAATTGATTGAGCAGCGATGGTTCCAACGGCTTCACCCACTTCGACTTCGTTACCTGTCGCCAAGTTACGGCCATAGCAATGTTTACATACACCATGTTTCGTATTACAAGTAAAGACCGAACGAATCGTCACTTTCTCGATTCCAGCTTTAATGGTTTGTTTGGCTAAATCTTCCGTAATCAGTTCATTTGCACCAACAATGACTTCGCCCGTTTCTGGATGAACAATTGCTTTACGCGCATAACGACCAAGTAAACGTTCTTCTAAAGATTCGATAATTTCATTGCCTTCACGGATTGTTTGGATATCTAAACCGCGATCAGTGCCACAGTCGTCTTCACGAATAATCACATCTTGGGCAACGTCAACTAAACGACGCGTTAAGTAACCGGAATCGGCTGTTTTCAAGGCGGTATCGGTCATTCCTTTACGCGCTCCGTGAGTCGAGATAAACATCTCTAAGACGGTTAATCCTTCACGGAAGTTCGAAATAATTGGTAATTCCATGATTTTTCCGCTTGGCGCGGCCATCAAACCACGCATTCCCGCTAATTGGGTAAAGTTCGAGATATTACCACGGGCACCCGAGTCTGACATCATGAAGATTGGGTTTTTCGCATCTAAAGTTTCCATTAATTTTGATTGGATTTGATCTTTTGCGTTATTCCAAACACCAATGACACGTTCATAACGCTCGTCATCCGTAATTAAACCACGACGGAATTGTTTGGTAATGTTATTGACTTGTTTGTGTGCTTCGTCGATAATGTCATGTTTTTCTTCTAAAACCATGATATCGGCAATCCCTACCGTAATCCCGGCCATCGTTGAATGTTTGTAACCTAAATCTTTCATTCGGTCAAGCATCCGAGAAGTCTCGGTCACTTTGAAACGTTTGAAGACTTCGGCAATGACATTTCCTAAGTTTTTCTTCTTAAATGGTCCGACCAATTCTTGGGTCGCAATATACTCAGGAACATTTGTGCCGGCTGGAACAAAATATTTATCTGGTGTTTTAACCGTTAAGTTATAGTCAGTTGGTTCATTTAAGTAAGGGAATTCTGGTGGCATAATTGAGTTAAAAATAATTTTACCAACCGTTGTTAATAATAATTGTTCTTTTTGTTCTGGTGTAAATGGTTTTTCACCTAAATGGGCTGGATCAACCGCTACCCGTGAATGCAAGTGAACATAGCCATTGCGCCAGGCAGTGACCGCTTCATTCATGTCTCGGAAAATCATGCCTTCCCCTTCACGGCCAGATTCTTCCATCGTTAAGTAATAGTTCCCTAAAACCATATCCTGAGATGGAGTCACCACTGGTTTTCCATCTTTAGGGTTTAAGATGTTTTGGGCTGCTAACATTAACATCCGTGCTTCTGCTTGGGCTTCTTCGTTTAATGGTACGTGGACAGCCATTTGGTCCCCATCAAAGTCAGCGTTATAGGCTTCACAAACTAATGGGTGTAAACGAATCGCACGACCTTCGACTAAGATTGGTTCAAAGGCTTGAATCCCTAATCTATGAAGCGTCGGTGCTCGGTTTAGTAAGACTGGATGTTCTTTGATGACATCTTCTAAAACATCCCAAACGTCGTCTTCTTGACGTTCAATTTTACGTTTGGCATTTTTAATATTTGACGCAATTTCACGTTTTACCAGTTCATGCATCACGAATGGTTTAAATAATTCTAAAGCCATTTCTTTTGGTAACCCACATTGGTACATTTGTAAAAACGGCCCAACGACGATTACGGAACGGCCTGAGTAGTCGACCCGTTTCCCAAGTAAGTTTTGACGGAAACGACCTTGTTTCCCTTTCAACATATGAGAAAGAGATTTCAATGGGCGATTCCCTGGTCCAGTCACCGGACGACCACGACGACCATTATCAATCAACGCATCCACGGCTTCTTGTAACATCCGTTTTTCGTTTTGAACGATAATATTTGGGGCATTTAAGTCTAATAAACGTTTCAAACGGTTGTTACGGTTGATCACCCGCCGGTATAAATCATTTAAGTCAGAAGTCGCAAAACGACCACCTTCTAATTGAACCATCGGACGTAAATCAGGTGGAATAACGGGAACAACGTCCATCACCATCCAGCCGGGTTGATTCCCTGAGGCACGGAAGGCTTCTAAAATATCTAAACGACGAATCGCGCGCGTCCGTTTTTGACCAGAAGCGGTTTTTAATTCTTCTTTTAATTCGGCCACTTCGCCTTCTAAATTGACGTTATCAAGCAATTGTTTCACAGCTTCAGCACCCATGGCTGCCGTGAATTCTTGGCCGTATTGGTCACGTTTTTCGCGGTATTCACGTTCGGTTAATAATTGTTTCTTTTCTAAACTTGTGTTTCCCGGTTCAATCACGACATAAGAGGCAAAATAAATAATTTCCTCTAACGCACGCGGGCTCATGTCTAAGACTAACCCCATACGAGATGGAATCCCTTTAAAATACCAAATATGTGAAACTGGCGCCGCTAATTCAATGTGTCCCATGCGTTCACGACGAACTTTTGAACGAGTCACTTCGACGCCACAGCGGTCACAAACAATCCCTTTATAGCGGATCCGTTTGTATTTTCCACAAGCACATTCCCAATCTTTTGTCGGACCGAAAATACGCTCATCAAACAAACCTTCTCGTTCAGGTTTCAAGGTACGATAGTTAATGGTCTCAGGCTTTTTAACTTCCCCATAAGACCAGCTTCTGATTTTCTCGGGAGAAGCCAAACCTATTTGCATGCTTTCGAATCTATTTACATCGATCAAAAGGGGTTCCCTCCATTTCATTTCATGGCTAAATATTCAAGAAAAACTAAGGGAGTACGGAAAAAGAAAAATTTCTTGTTCTTTTTCCGCCAACTCCTTGTTTTTATTCTTCTGTTGCTTCTAAAGCAGCCGCTTCTTGTTGCGCTTTTTCAGCGGCTTCACGAGCTTTTTGTTGTTCTGCGAATTTGGTCAAGGCATCAACGGTAATTAAATCGTCATCATCGTCATCCATATCACGCAGTTCAATTTCTTGTTCATCGATATCTAAGACGCGCATATCTAAACCAAGTGATTGCAACTCTTTCACGAGTACGCGGAAAGATTCTGGTACGCCTGGTTTTGGAATTGGCTCACCTTTAACGATGGCTTCATATGTTTTCACACGACCCACCACGTCATCGGATTTGTAGGTTAAAATTTCTTGTAAAGTATAAGCGGCACCATATGCTTCAAGCGCCCAAACTTCCATCTCACCAAAACGTTGTCCACCAAATTGCGCTTTTCCTCCTAGTGGCTGTTGCGTTACGAGTGAGTATGGTCCAATTGAACGGGCATGCAATTTATCATCAACCATGTGGGCTAATTTAATCATATACATCACCCCAACCGAAATCCGGCCATCAAATGGTTCACCGGTCCGGCCATCGTAAAGAATCGTTTTGGCATCACTTGCAAGTCCAGCTTCACGAACGGTTGCCCAAACATCTTCATCACTT
>CAYNOA010000008.1:0-21020 GCA_964398695.1 uncultured Enterococcus sp.
ACTTTTTGATTTAGTGCCGAAAGGATCCGAATTTATAGCGGAGTTTAAAGAATTTGAAGAATTTAAATGGTATGGGAAGTTAAAGAGTGAGTCAGATGAAGCATGGCCGTTATTACCTATTGGAAATCATAAGTTTTATGAAATTATAAAAGAAAGAGCATGTATTAATTTTCCTAACATGACAATTCTAAATAATGAAAGTTATATTTATGAAGGTATTAAATATATTGGAATAACTATTCCAGTTGTATTAATCAAACGGAAGGAGGAGGTGCAAGCCTTTATTTTTGAAACACTAACAAGAATAATTAAAGATGATTATCAAATCCCGATAGTTCTTATTTCTCATGCTCCCCTATTTAATGAACTTAGTCTTCTGTCCTCAAAAAGCGCTTCTTATAATGAAGAGTATAGTTGTTCTAATGTAGAATTATACACACTTTTTGAAAAAGCTAATATTATAGGTGTTATCCACGGACATCATCATATCCCGGCTTCAAAAGGTAGAAGTAAATACGTTGAATTTGCAGGAAAAGAAAGATTTGTTGTCTGTTCTATATATTCTAAAATGAACACAGGATTTCCTCTTGAAACAATATTAATGAGAGATAGTAGAAAAGCTTTAAAGAAAACTAAAGCTAAATTGAATCACGAAGCAAGGAGTAAAGTGCCTATCATATATGAGCATGATACACCTATTCAAAATATTAAAGGAATCTATGAAGAACAAAATCAAAATACAGTTTTTTTTATGGTAGATAAGAGAATTAATAATCAAAGAATAAGAAAACGTTTTGATAAATTGAATGCCGCTATTGATTATTTGAATTTTTTAAGCAGTGAGAATACAGAAAAAAAATGAGTGGGTAGTATGAAAATACGACTAATGTTTTTTTAAAAAGGGATACAAAATAAACCTAATTTTTTCTTGACCTCACTTCCTCACGTTAGGATAGATGTCGTATAGGAAAATAAGTTCACTAGTGGTGTATAGAATTTTTTTATTCTTAAAAGCTTCATTTCCCACTATCCAGACGCAAAAAAGCCCTTTATACTGAATCTAGGATGACTTATCCAAAACCAATTAAAAGGATCAATACATGGTAAGCATAACAAGAAAATAGCCGTTAAGAAATGTTTTTCTATGATAGATTTTGAAGAAAGCTCAAAAGTACTTGACGAGTACATTTGAAAGCGAGCAAGAAGAATTTGCCAAACTGGCAGCAACGACGCAAGATAAAATTCAACGCTTACTTCGACAAGGGTATGAACTTGGTTCAGAAATTGAGGAGCTAGACAGCGAGAGCCACCCCACTGGGAATAAAGTCAAGCTAGCCATAAAAAACAGTGAAGAATTAGGTGCGCTACAAGCACGGATGAATGATGTGGTAGAGTTGTTGCCACCAGAAAAAAGACCAGATATTACTGAAATTCGAGTTGCACTAGAAAAGTATTCTGAAGAAATCATTGACTATGACAAGCTTGTGGAACTATTGAATAACTTTATCGATCAGACAAATGAATCCAATAAAAAAGAAATTGAAGCGCAAATTGTCCCAATGGATGAGGAGAGTCGTCAAGAAATCCATGCCATTGTCGATGACATCGAGTTAGGCGAAATTACGCAACACTTTACGACGGAATCGTTAATGACGACTCGTAAAAAATATCGAACGATGAACCAAGAATTAGCTATTAGACGTTGGGCGGCCAACCAAGATGTGAATAGCAATCGAATCATGGAGGCATATGAAGCTTATTTACCTGGCCATTCGTTACTAGATAACCCTAACCTTTCCGATATTGTTCACACGATTGAAGATGAAGAAAAAATTGGCTTTTTTGGTGCTTCGGAATTTGAAGAATCTTTGATGGAATTTTTTGAGCGATTGTAGTATTTGGGATATGCTATTAAAATTACAAAATCATCAGACGAGCGATCATTGACTGACGAAACAAAAGCCCCAACCGCAAAACAGTTTGTGTTTGGGGCTTTTTCGTTTATACTGAGGGCACAAGAATCATGGTTTTTTCATTTCCTTTAGTCAACTAAAGCGAGGAGCGATGGCGAATGAAATTAGATCTCCGTAAGACCTTATTAGTTGGAATTGCCTTCATGACGATTTCTGCTTTTTGGGCCTTATATGATTTTGCGATTCCCTTAATTTTGTACCGAGAGTTTCAGATTCCAGACACTTGGTCGGGGGTTATTATGTCGGTTGATAACGTTTTAGCCTTATTTATGTTGCCGTATTTTGGTTCTCTTTCAGATAAAACAAGGACCAAGATGGGTAAACGCATGCCCTTCATCACCTTGGGCACAATCATCGTGGCGACTACCATGTTGCTCTTGCCTTACGCGGCCCATGCAAAGAAAATGGTTCTTTTTGTAGGAGCCTTGGCGCTAGTGCTAATTTTTATGTCTGTCTATCGCTCGCCAGCCGTGGCTTTAATGCCTGAGGTCACAATCAAGCCACTGCGTTCAAAAGGCAATGCCATCATAAACTTAATGGGAGCAACAGGTGGGATTCTAGCACTGGCGGGGTTGACCTTACTTGACCCGATTCGCGTGGGGTATTTCCCTGTTTTTCTTTTGGTTGCCGGTTTTATGTTAGTGGGCTTAGTCATCATGCTAGTGACGGTGAAAGAAAATCAATGGGCAAAGCAAATGGCGCAAGATACGATTACCTATCAAGTACTTGAAATTGAAGAAGACCCGGTCACGCATGAATTATCCAAACAAGTCAAACGCTCTTTAATTTATATTTTATTTTCAATTTCTTTTTGGTTCATGGGCTATAATGCCGTCACCTCGGCCTTTTCTCGTTATGCCACCATTCGGATGGGAATGGGCGATTCGCAAGCGTCTGCCATTTTAATGGTCGCAAATTTAGGGGCGATTGCTTCTTTTATCCCGATTGGTATTTTCGCTTCAAAATTTGGACGCAAGTTGACGGTGCAAATGGGGGTGGTGTTACTGACCTTGGTCTTTTTTGCGATGACTTTTCCGCAACAGTTTCACCCGCTGCTTTATCTTTACTTTATTTTGGCAGGCTTAGCTTGGGCCGCGATTAACGTCAACTCATTGCCGATGGTTTTAGAGATGGCGGGGGCGAGTGAAGTTGGTAAGTATACCGGGCTTTATTATAGTTTTTCAATGGCCGCGCAAATTGTCACGCCTATTTTATCAGGCTTACTTTTTGACTTCTTTGGTTATCGAGTCTTGTTTCCATATGCGAGTTTCTTTGTTTTTTTAGCCTTTTTGACCATGACCCAAGTCAAGCATGGCGATGCGCGTGTAAAGGATATGAAAGGTAGGAATGATGCATGATCGAGTGGTTGCTTGTTTTCAGTGTTTGCTTCATCATGTATCTTTTTTTAATTGCTCCCAGTTTTGAAACACGCGCCTTCCCGCAGCAAAAATATGCCCATCGCGGGTTTCATACAAAAGACAAATCAATCAAAGAAAATAGCTTAGCCGCTTTTCAAATGGCTGTCACCAAAGGTTATGGGATTGAGCTAGATGTTCAATTGACCAAAGACGGTCGCGTCGTCGTTTACCATGATAAAAGTCTTTGGCGTTTAGAAAAAGATCCCCGACAGGTGGCGGAATGTACTTATGCGGAATTGCAAAGATTCCAAATTCCTTTATTAAGCGAAGTTTTGGCAATAGTAGACGGCCAAGTCGCATTCATCGTCGAGTTAAAAACGGTCCCTTTTGGCCAAATTGCCTATTTTTGTTCCCGTGTTAGTGGCATTTTAAAGCAGTATGAGGGGGCGTATTGTATCGAGAGTTTTGATCCTTTCATTGTGGCTTGGTTTAAGAAAAACGATCCACAAGTCATGCGCGGACAATTAATCCAACCAATCAAAGATTATCCAAATTTATTTCAAGGGCTTTTCCTAAATAGTTATCTTTATCAGTGCTTGAGTCGCCCGCATTTCATTGCTTATAAAGTTAAGCATTCAAACTGGAATGGCGCTTTTTGGCTGAATCGCTTGATGGGCGTCAAACTCGTCGGTTGGACCATTCGTTCACCCAAAGAGCTCAAGGCTAAAAAACTTGAGGCGATTATTTTTGAATATTTTGAAGCCTAATCAATAAAAAAATCCACCTCCGGAAATGGAGGCGGATTTTTTTATTCTTTTGGTAAATATTCAATCAATTGCTCCAGATGGGCAAGTGTTTCTTCTGGCAAGGCGTTATAGCCTTCATTTTGTTCGTTGGTTGTTTGGATAAAGGCCAAGCGATTAAGCAGTGAATGGCGCAATTGATTTAAATAAGTCGGTTCGTCAAACCTTGGTAAAAATCCTTCGACAGGTAAGTAACTTAAGCCTTTGAGTGGGCCAAAAGGAACAAAGCTGGCGGATTCATCCACGATTTGTTCGATGACGCCTAGTGTATCTGCTGGGCGGACTTTTTTTTCGTTAAAGTAGCCGGTGTTAAGGATGTAACAAGCCGTTTTTCCGTGTGAGAATAAGTCGCGGAATTTTTGGTAATCTTCAACTAATGGGTAGCAACGAAACGGGTTCGCAAAAGGTTCAATCACAAGTGACGTTAAATCGACGCCACCGGGGACATTTTCTGCGGTGGAGCGTTTGGTCGCAAGGGTGACGCCAAAAATCGCTGCTAAAATCGGATCGTCTACGCGAATAACTGGTGGGAGACTACTGTCTTTCATAATCCAGTAAACCCCATCTAAGCGTTCTTGGATATGATTGACCCGATTGGGTGTCGCAAACTGCGACTTAATCGCCCGACCATTGTTATTACGAATATCTTCTGTGACGAGCACGCGCAAGTTGTTTTCATCTAAAGTTACCCCAACGTTTTGACAAGTAACAATATACTGAATATTCGGGTTATCCATGGGGTAATCTTGTGTTTTGTCAAAATAAGCCGGTTCTAAAGCAGTCGTGGCGCCGGTCTCACTATGAATAATAAAGGCATCATCGTGTAAAACGGTCACATGGGAAGTTCCGCTATGTTCGGCTAAAGTAATCGTTGATTTGCCTGAGCCTGATAAGCCAAAAGCCGCCATCGTATATTTTTTGTTAGGTAATTGATACTGCTTTAAGCCACCGTGACAAGCGACGTAGCCATTGCGATGAGCCGTTGCCCAAGCGAGCGTCAAGGTGCCTTTTTTTAGTTCGCCAAAGTAGCGCATCCCTAAAACCGCTCCGACGTTTTGACGAGGGTCAAAAATAGCGAGGCCATTTGGAAAATCAGGGTGTGTCCAATAAGGATCCGCATAAAGGTAAAGATCATTTTCATTGTAGGGAGTTGAGTTTTGATAACGCTTGCTAAAAACATTATTCATGATTTGAAAATTTAACAAATAAGAATAAAGGTTTGATTCAAATCCCGTTGGCAATAATAAATGGGCTTCAACCATAAAATTTTCTGCCAGTCCGACAAGGACATCGCCACGATAAAAATCTCTTTTGGAACTTTGGTAAAGAGCTTCACGCAAAATATCTTCAAGGTATTTTTCATCGACACCTGGTTGTCCGATAATGCGTCGTGCAGCCGAGGTACGACCCACAACGGCGCCGTCGTTACTGACTAAAATTTTAGCTTCTTTAGGTAAGTCCAGTGCTTGCGTTTGATAAACTGGCAGATCCGTGACGATGGTCTTTGGACAATTTTTGGCCAATTCATAGGCTTGAGTCAAGGTTTCAACCGGCGTGACTTGGTTGCCATAAAAGGCCGTCTCAATTAGCGATTTAAAACTAGAAAATAAGGGGTTTTCCTTTTTAATTGTAGAACGGGCATGATTTTTAACTGTACTCATATTTCCACCTCTCTTTACTGTACCGAAAACAACAAAACAATTGGCAAAGAAGTAACGAAATGATTGCAAGCGTTCTTTTAATCTATTCTAACACAAAAGACTTTTTTGTACTTGTTTGAAGGGGAACGGTGTTTTTTCTATTTTGTATCCCTTATTTTGCTTATCTAGTTTAAGGTAGCTTCTCCAGCCGACTCTGAATTTTCATTTACACAAAATATTTTACGCTCTCTTTTTTGAATGCTATACTTAAATTTGAACCTCACATGGCTAATGCGAGGAGATTCCTAAGTAGGGAAAAACGGAACAGTTTTTAATTGATTTGGTGATCTCTCTAGTCCTGACGGTTACTGCGGCAATGAGGTGTGGTTTTTAACAAGCGAGGTTGAAATTAAATTCGAGTATATTTTACCGGTAATACTTTGGTGAAACACCACGGATGATCAATTGAAGTGAAAATAAATTTGGAAAAAAAGGAGAGTTTCGATGGGGACACAAAATAAAAAGAATACAACCATCCACCTAGTCCTTTTCGGGTTACTTATTTTTGCCTTTTTATTATCAGCCATTCAACCTTACCACCGTTTGGCTTGGTTCGGGCAGGTGACACCGGCTGTCTTGTATGTGTTATTGTTAGTGGTCACTTATCATCGGTTTCGTTTTACTACTTTTGCCTATGTGATGGTATTTTTCCATGTGTTACTTTTACTTTATGGGGCTCACTTTACCTACTCAAATAATCCACTTTTCACTGAGTTAAAAGTGCAATTTGGCTGGCAGCGAAATTACTTTGATCGAATCGGGCATTTTGCGCAAGGGTTTGTGCCTGCTTTTTTGTTTAAAGAATTTTATTTCAGAGGTGGCTATGTAAAAAAAGGCAAAGTACTCCTTGGTATTATTCTTCTATCTTGTTTGGGGTTGAGTGCTTTGTACGAATTAAGTGAATTTGCTTTAGTCAAAATTTTAGCACTTCCAAAAGATTTTATAATGGGAACGCAAGGGGATGTCTTTGATAGTCACTGGGATATTCTTTGGGCCTTCATTGGTGCGAACGTTGCGCTTTTTGTCTTTGGTTTCTTTCACGATAAACAAATGCTTCAGTTGGAAAAAGAAAAAGTCTGTTGATTTTTTGTATGAGGGGAGTGGGGTCCATGTTTACAACGAAAAATAGTATCGAAGCGATGCGGCTCTTTAGCGAAAAAATAAGCGCCAATAAAAAATATTTGAACGAACTTGACCGCTTCATTGGTGATGGCGATCATGGGGACAATCTAGTCGATGGACTAGCCAGTGTGATGACCTATTTAGCGACGCAAAAGCCGACAACGCTAGAGGCAGTCTTTAAATTAATTGGCACGACCTTCATTCGAGAAGTGGGGGGCGCTGCCGGGGCGCTTTACGGATCCGCTTTTCTGGCGATGAGCCAAGCAAGCACTTCGACCAATCAGACCATTGCTTTACTTGAAGCCGGTCTTTTGGGAATTAAAGAACGTGGGCACGCAACTCTAGGGGAAAAAACTTTGATTGATTTATGGGAACCAGCCATTGAACAACTAAAAAAAAATAAATTAGAGGCAGCGACTTTAGCTGTATTCGTTGAAAAATCTAAAGCTTTAGTCGCTATGAAAGGGCGAGCGGCTTGTTTAGGCGAGGCTTCAATCGGGCAGATTGATCCAGGGATGATGTCGAGTAAATATCTTTTTGAAGCACTACTCGAAAGTGGGTGTTTAAAATAATGAAAACAGGGATTGTGCTAGTGTCACATGTCAAAGAAATTGGGGAAGGAATTCAGCGCCTAATCCAAGAAGTAGCAAAAGATGTTCCAATTACAGTTGCTGCCGGGACGGAAGCCGGAGAAATTGGCACCTCCTTTGACCAAGTTTTAGCAGCGGTTGAGCATAATGTAGCCGATGATTTATTTGCTTTTTACGATTTAGGTAGCGCTAAAATGAATTTAGAAATGGTCCAAGAGATCACGTCGAAAAAGTTGGAAATTTGTGATACGGCTTTTGTAGAAAGTGCCTATACGGCAGCGGCCCTTTTACAATCAGGCGCAACTCACGAAAAAGTCCGTGAACAAATTAGTAAAATGAAAATAAAAGAAAATAATTAGAAGGGGTGTCAAAGTCATTTTTTTTGAGCAACTGGAGATAAATCGGAGCCAGTCTTTCTTCATTTGAGTGGCTTGCGTGAAATTTCCGAAAGATTCGACTTTTGGCACTCTGGCAAAAAGAGGTCGTGACGCGCGTCACGGCCTCTTTTTTGCTTATTGCTAGCGACATGCTTGAATGGCTTTGGCGCCGCCTTCGATAATGACCGTCTGCCAACCCTTTTCGGCTAAAAAAGAAGCGGCGGTGGTGGCACTATTTCCTGAGCCACATAGCGTATAAATTGTTTTATTGGGATCTAGTTGGGTGTACGTATCGGCTAAATCTTTGATCGCTAGCTTCACGAGATTTTTATCGGGTGCCGTCACCGTGACTGTACTTTGGTCACGGACATCCAGTAAAATATAATCGTCTTTTGTTTGCGCGAGAAAAGCACTAGCAGCAATCGTCTTTGCCGTTTTTAAGGATTCAGTTGGGACTTCTGTAATGAGTAAATAACCCTTTAATTGTTGAAAGCCTAATTCTTTTGCCAGGGATTCAAGCGCCGGTAATTCAGCTATTTCTTCCTCGCTTAAGACAAAGACGAGGGGCTGATGCGTCGTAAGTAAAGTCGGAGCTAATTTTTTGAAATTTTTAGGAGTTAAATTGATTGAGTGCTCGAGATGTCCGGCTTGATAAGCATGTTGAAAACGAAGGTCAACTAATTGTTGATTGGTAATGGTTAGGTAATTGATTTTTTGCATAGGAGGGCTCCTTCATTTAGATTTTATGAAACTAGTATACAACAGTCTTAATTTGAAACTCAACTTTTTCACCTTAAGAGTATATTTGAATCGTCACATTGACAATTTTCGATGTGAGCGCTAAAATTGACATATCAATAATTTTCGATTTGAGGTGAAAAAATTGGAAAATAGCTATGAAAAAAGTTTAAGTATCTTCAAAGCATTAAGTGATGAAAGACGTTTGAGGATTCTTGAGTTGCTAAAAACAGGTGAAGAATGTGCTTGTTTATTGAGTGAGCAACTGGAGATGGCACAATCCTCACTTTCTTATCACATGAAAATTTTATGTGATTCGGGTTTGGTCGAAAGTCGGCAAGAAGGAAAATGGACGCATTATCAATTGAGTGAAAGTGGTAGTCAGGAGGCGGTTGTACTTCTAAAAGAAATGACAACGCCAAATGCTATAAGCTTGGGTAGTCGTTGTTGTGACTAAAGGAACCCTTGATGGTGTTAAAGGTGGAAGAAGTTGTGTAGCTCTTGTAACAATTGGAGGGGAAAATTAGATGAGTGAAAGTAAAACCGCAAGGATTGGTTTTTTTGAGAAGTATTTAACCGTTTGGGTTGCGTTATGTATGATTGTGGGGATTTTAATTGGAAAGTGGCTTCCGGGAATTCCCACTTTTTTGAATCAGTTTGAGTACGCCAAAGTTTCCATTCCGATTGCGTTTTTAATCTGGTTAATGATTTATCCAATGATGTTGAAAGTTGATTTTCAAAGTATCAAAAATGTCGGGAAAAATCCAAAAGGTTTGTTTGTGACTTGGGTGACCAATTGGCTGATTAAACCGTTTACGATGTTTGGTATTGCCTGGTTTTTTTTCTTTGTAGTATTTAAAGGGTTGATTCCGACTGAGTTAGCAAAAGATTATTTAGCCGGAGCCATCTTACTTGGTGCGGCGCCCTGTACAGCGATGGTTTTTGTTTGGAGCTATTTAACGAAAGGCGACGCGGCCTATACTGTTGTTCAAGTTGCAACGAATGATTTAATTATTTTAATTGCCTTTACCCCGATTGTGGCCTTTTTATTAGGTGTTGGCGGCGTGAGCATCCCTTGGGACACCTTAATTTTATCGGTTGTTTTATTTGTAGTTATCCCTTTAATTGCCGGCGTTTTAACGCGGCATTTGATTACCAAAAACCGTGGGGTTACTTATTTTGAAAAAGAATTTATTCCGAAGTTTAATCAAGTAACCATTTTAGGGCTTTTATTGACGCTAGTTATTATTTTTTCATTCCAAGGAGAAATGATTTTAGCTAATCCATTCCATATTGTTTTAATTGCGATTCCGCTGATTATCCAAACTTTTCTTATTTTCTTTATCGCTTATTTTGCGAGTCGTTACTTAAAACTCCCTCATGATATTGCGGCCCCTGCTGGTATGATTGGCGCATCGAACTTTTTTGAGTTAGCCGTGGCGGTAGCAATCGCTCTATTTGGTACCCAAAGTCCAGCTGCTTTAGCGACAACGGTTGGTGTTTTGACAGAAGTACCAGTGATGCTAATGCTTGTAGCAATTGCGAATAAAACAACGCACTGGTTTCCTACTGAATCCAAGAGAAGCTAATTTTAACTTAATTCAGGCATTCATCGTCCATCCTCTATCGGTGGGTGATGAATGCCGTTTGCTGTATAAGGGTTACCGTTGATCATTCGAAGACCGACAATTAGCTAAGTGGTGAGTAGTTCACTAATGTTACTATCATTACAAGTACTCAAAAATTTCTATGTGAGCGAAGGGAAACTCGTTTGAATTGTCGAATCATTTTACTTGTAGCTGTGCTATAATGAGCCAAGAACAAATGATAGTAAATTGCTGCCTAATCAGCATACAAAAGGAGTATCTATGCGAAATATTAAACTAACAATCGAATATGACGGTCGTCGTTATCTGGGCTGGCAACGTTTGGGCGATTCAGAAAAAACAATTCAAGGGAAAATTGAGAGTACCTTAAGCCAAATGACGGATGAAAAAATTGAAATTACTGGCTCGGGTCGAACCGATACGGGGACACATGCTCGTGGGCAAGTCGCAAACTTTAAAACCAATTCACCAATGACGCGACTCGAAATGCGTGATTTTCTAAACCGCTATTTACCGCAAGATATTGTGATTACTAAAGTCGAAGAGATGCCAGAACGTTTCCATGCACGTTATAATGCAACCGGTAAAAAATATAGTTACTACGTTTGGAATGGCGAAGTGCCGACCGTTTTTGAGCGCCATCGCAGTTTTTATTACCCACAAACACTTGATTTAGAAAAAATGAATCAAGCTTGTCAAAAGCTACTAGGAAGGCATGATTTTATTGGTTTTTCCGCTTTGAAAAAATCAAAAAAATCAACGGTGCGTACGATTGAAGAACTGTCCGTTGAACGTATAGGAGACATGCTGCATTTTACTTTTGTCGGCGAAGGTTTCTTACATAAGATGGTTCGAATTTTAACGGGTACACTGTTAGAAATTGGCGCTGGACGCATGGCAATTGAACAAATCGATGAAATCTTTGCACAAAAGATTCGAGCAAGCGCCGGGGAAACCTTACCTGCTCATGGTTTGTTTTTAGATGAAGTTTACTATTAAAAAGGATGGAGAAGACGGGCCAATTTATTAAGGTCGCCTTCTTTTTTTTTTAAAGTTTTGGCAACGGAGAAAGACCCTTTGACGGGTATGCTTTGGTAGGATGAATAAGGCAAGGAATAAGAAAAAGGCCAATCCTTTACTTTTGTGACGCAATAAAATCAAAGGAATTCCTATAAGTACTTCGACTTTCATGAAACAAAAAATGTGGCATTGCGAATCGGATTTTTGAAAATCGTAGCAGAAGGGTAAAAAGAAAAGAGCCAAATGGACCTTAAAATGCTACAATAAGACCAAACGATTTAACGGAGGAACAAAACAAGATGAATAATAATGATATTTTAATTCGTTTGCGTTATGCTTTGGACATTAAAGACGTAGACATGTTAAAGATTTTTAAACTCGGCGGTGTGACCTTGACCCGCGATGAATTACGAGCATTGCTAACGAAACAAGAAGACGATTTAGATAAAGATGCTACATGTGATTTGCACACTTTGGAATCATTTTTAAATGGGCTGATTACTTTTAAACGTGGCAAGGCACCGGCTAAAAATGGGATAGAACCACAACCAAGCTTTTTAATGACGACACAAGGAAATGTCAACAATGTCTTATTAAAAAAAGTTCGCATTGCCTTAACTTTAACAAGTGATGATCTTTTAGATATTTTGCGTCTAGCAGGAGTATATGCATCGAATAGTGAATTAAGTGCGATTTTACGAAAAGAAGGCCATCGCAATTATCAAATTTGTGGCGACCGCTACGCCCGTAATTTCCTTAAAGGATTAGCGATTAAGTATCGCGGATAGAAATTAAGCACGCCATGGTGGAAGCAATGGTGTGCTTTTTTTTCTAAAAAGTACCTAAAAAAAGAAAACCAGAAAAATTACAGTAAGGTGAAATTAAGCAATTTTTGTAACATTCACGGCAGTTTTTCGATAAGAGGAAATTTATTTTTTTGTTTTCTTTAAAAAGCTAGTAGGTAAAAAATGATTGAAAGCTTGATAAATCAATGATTTTTTTCTGTTTTTTGCTCATCGTAAACAAATCGTCTTTTTCGTAACGAATTGTAAAGTTCTTTTCACCTATGAAATATTGAATGGTGTTAGTATTGTTTTTGTACTTGAGAGAGAAATGCTCAAGCAAATCAAAATTCGTCAAAAGAAGATGAGGAGAATTATTCAGATGAAATCTTTAAAAACAGTTTTATTAAGTACAGCAGTTGTTGCCGGCTTTGGTATTTTATTAGGTGGAAAAGATGCCTTAGCAGATGAAGTTTATACAGTTCAATCAGGAGATACGCTTTCAGCGATTTCTTACAATTTTTTTGGGACAGTGGATGCGATTAATCAAATCGTAGAAGCAAACAACATTTCTGATAAAAACTTGATTTTTGTTGGGGAAGAATTAATTTTACCAACAGATGGGACAACACCTGTTCAAGCGGCACCTGTTCAAGTAGCGCCTGTTCAAACTTATAGTGCACCAGCACCAGTTGCTGAGCCAGCACCAGCGCCAGTAGTAAATAGCTATTCTTCTAGCGCATCTGGTTCGGAAGCAGATGCAAAAGAATGGATTGCCTTTAAAGAATCAAGTGGTTCATATACAGCAACAAATGGCCAATACTATGGTCGCTACCAATTAACGAATACTTACTTAAACGGTGACTACTCAGCAGAAAACCAAGAAAGAGTAGCAGATCAATACGTCGCACAACGTTACGGTTCATGGGTGGCTGCTCAACAATTCTGGTTAGCCAATGGTTGGTACTAAAATTTAATAAATTTTACAAAAAAGCAGATTCTTTTTAAAGAATCTGCTTTTTTTAGCTACGTGTTGCTTAGCGATTAAGCCAAGATTAACAGTTAGAAGAAGGCGTGCTTGTTTAAACTTAGCCACTTTTATTAAATGGTTCTTCGCAGTTGCTTGCCATTTAATAAAAGTGATAAGAAGCCAGTAGCCAGTAGGATTGCCGCAGAAACATAATAAGGGAAATAATGATTCACATCAAATAGATATCCCGCAGCTACCGGACCAATGATATTCCCAAAACTGGTAAAAGTGGAATTTAAACCATTAATGGTTCCTTGTTGATCGCCCGCGTGTTTGGAAAGATAAGTGGTAACGGCTGGGCGAAATAAATCAAAGGCTAAAAAGACAACAAAGGTTGAAAGAATTACCACCCAATGACTATTAGTTACAGCAATTATTCCAATGAAAATGGCACTGACAAAAAAGGATAATTGAATAACCCCCATTTCACCGACACGTGTTACAATCCAATCAAAGAAGAAAATCTGACAAATTAAAGCTAAGGTGCCACTGACGGTAATAATTAAGGCAATTTCACTGACGCTAAAGCCAAAATTAATCGTAGACATGATGCTGTAAATCGATTCAAAAGCTTGTAAGCCAAAAGATGAAATCAAAATAATGATAAATAACGAGCTAAAGAGTGGATTTTTTAAAATATCAAGAATGGATGCTTTGGGCGCATTACTCACGGTGAGTGCGTGTTTTTCTGGTTCTTTTAAAATAATTAAAGAAAAAACAAAACCAATAAAAGCCACAATCGCTGCGGCAAAAAAGGGCACGCGGATACCAAAATGGGCAATAAAGCCGCCTACTCCCGGACCAATGATAAACCCACCACTAATTGCTGCGGAAACGAGCCCCATTGCACGGGGGCGTTCGGCGATGGTCGTCATATCCGCCACATAAGCGGTCACCGACGGCATAATCAAAGCAGCGGCCACGCCTCCAAGCATCCGAGAGAAATAAAAACCATTCACCGATTGGGCGAGACCAAATAATAATTCAGAAAAAGAAAAAAGGAGCATTCCAGCGGCAATCATTTTTTTTCGACCAATTTTATCTGACATGACACCGGTAATCGGGGAGGCCACTAACTGGGCCAAAGCGAAAATGGAAATCATCATACCCATGACTGTTCCAGAAAAATTCATTTGTTCTTTTATTTGGGGAATCACGGGAATCACTAAACCAACGCCTAAAAAGACTAAAAATAAATTTGAAATGGCTAAATACATCATACTCTTTTTATTTTTCATAAAAAAAACCTCCTTAGTAAAAATAGCCACTAGATTGTCTAGGGCTATAAATATCATTTATAATTGAAGCAATAATGCCATAGTATTACATTTGAAAAAAAATTTCATCATTTTTACCCTATTTTTTTCATTAGAATTTTATCATTCGAACCAATTTCATAATTATTTATACCTTTTAACCATTGGCATAATAACCTTTTAAAAAAACACAAAAAAGGAACCACCCCACGGTACAATTTGGTTGTCTAAGACAGACGAGTACTCACAGGAGGGATTCCTTTTGATTATTATACAACAAACCGACCTTATTTGACATTGATTATTTAGAAAAATTAGACATTCAGGAGAAGTTAAAGAAATCTTCTACCCACTCGATTGGACAAAAGTGTTAACCTTATTTCAAAAAGAAACCCGTGTTGGACCGTCCATTACCGTTAATTATGAAGCCTTATTGCGCTCCTTAATGGTTCGAATCATAGAAAAAATTCTGATCCCAAAAGTGTGAACCAACCGTTTAAAAAGTGACTTGCGTTTGAAATTAAGTGTAGGGTTTCTTTACTCTGAAGCGATTCCTTCTGAAGCCACCTATTCTTTTTTGTTATGGTGCTCTTAAGTATATTCAGCCAAAAAATCACTGTTGGAATTGACCCTTACAGCGCGAAGGTCCTTGTCAAAAAGTTATAAAAATCAAGCAGATGAATGATCCGAGAAAATAGAATCATCCGGCTCGAGGAACAAAAACTTGGGAGGCCAAGTATAAAGAAAGAAGCCGCGTTGAACAGGTCAATGCGTACCTAAAAGATAATGAGCAGTTCAATGACACGCGCTTTTATCAATCCACTCAATCCATTGTCTTTTATCATTTAATTCCGCTTGCTTATAATGTCAAAACATTTGTTAATCAACGTTTGTCTAAGAGAAAAACTGAAAAGAAATAGTCATGAACTTTCGAAAAAAATGAAAGATTCGAAATTGGATGAGTGTTTATTTTTTTGAAAATCGAGTTATGAAATTAGTTCGATTCATACTTTTTAGATTGCGAGGAGAAAAATACGTAGGGAAGAAGAAATTTGTTCGCTGATTTTAAAATTTGCCAAAGCCGATGACCGAATTTTAGGGCTTTATCAAAACAAACAAGCAAGGCTGAACGCCAGATGTGATTGTTGGACGAGGAGAAGTTGCGATTTCATGCTCTGTTCGAACCTTATATCGTCGATTTGAGAGTGGCGATTTTGATCAAAATAAGTTACCTATACAAGGAAAACGAAAACCAAACGGGCATCAAGAACGTCGTGGGAAACAAGCATTCAAACGAAATATCGCTGAACGAGAAACGGATCATGATTCTTTTAAAACGAAGTTCGGGCATTTAGAAGGTGATACGATTGGCGGTGTTCACCATAAAAGTGCCGTCATCACCCTCGTTGAACGTATTTCAAAAGTCATTATTGCCTTGAAACCTGAAGGTCGTAAAGCAATCGATATTGAAAAATCAACGAATACTTGGTTTCAATCCGTTCCTAAAAATCTCTTTAAATCAATCACTTTTGATTGTGGAAAAGAGTTCTCAAATTGGAAAAATATCAGTAATACGAATGATATAGATATTTATTTTGCAGATCCAGGAACACCATCACAACGAGGTTTAAACAAACACTCAAATGGTCTCCTTCGAAAAGATGACCTACCAAAAGAAATGGATTTCAATCAAGTCAATCAGGATTGCATCTCATCTGTGGCTTTAAAGAGAAATCATATACCTAGAAAATCACTGAACTACCAAAAACCGCTAGAAGTCTTTTTGAGTTGCGTAAATGAAGAACAATTGTCTCGCTTAATTTGACAAATAATATTGACAAAAAATCGACTCTCTATGAAAAGATAAGAGTCTTAAAATAAAACATAAGGACCTTCCTTTATGAATAGTAGGTATATTTGTATTTCAAGAAATTTACAAAAAAACTTTCAATTTACCGTTTATTTACAATAAATTGAATCAAACTCAATATTGCTTTATTAGAGTGGTGATAGAAGAAAGGTGGGAATACAATGACTCAGATAACTGCACATTCAGGCAGTGATGGAACAAAGGACAATAGTTTAGCATTTATTCAGTTTTTTCTCGATAAACCAATCGATGCCATAGAAGTTGATATTCGAAAAAATCATTTAGGTGAATTGGTATTAAACCATGATGCCTTAGAGTTACTAGAGTATCCAAGTTTAAAAGAGGCATTTTTATTACTAAAAGGTTCAAAAATTTTATTGAATTGTGATTTCAAAGAATCCAATTTGGAAACAGAAGTCGAGCAATTAGCACGAACCTGTGATTACTGGGATTTTGTTCAGTTTAGTGGCGCGGTTTCACTCGAATTCGTGCAACGATGGCCGGAAAAAGTCTTAGTCAATATTGAAAATACGAATCCAGTCTTTTTACTCGAAGATTGGTATGAATCAGATGTTTTTGAAGCATTGAGCTTTTTGGCGGATCAGGGTGCCAAAGTGATTAATATCCATTATAAACAGTTAACCAGCAACGTTTATCAAAAAGGACGCAGTTTGGGACTGAACTTTTCCGTATGGACAGTCAATGATCTTGATAAGATTCAAGCGTTTCAAGAACAAGGGGTTTACAATATCACGACGCGCTCGGCGTGGGTTTATTTACAATTGAAGGAGGATCAACATGAAGTACTTAAATCCGAAACGAATGTATCATAGTTTTGGTAAAAAATATTTTCTTGAAACACTCTTTTTTGCCGTTTTTTTATTGTTCTTTTATGGCCCGTTAATGAATACATTTATGTTGGCTTTTGCTGAACAATACCAAGTGCCAAATGTTTTACCGACAAAGTTTGGTCTTCAATGGTGGCATTATATTTTTGAACAAGATAATTTGATTCAATCGATCGTGAACTCTTTTTTGATTGCTGTACTAGCAACGTTGTTATCAATGCTGGTTTGTATTCCAGCCGCCTATGCCTTAGCACGCTATGAATTTAAGGGAAAGAGTTTTTTTTGTTCTCGTTTCTCTTGTCGAATGCCTTCCCCAAGATTGGCTTGTACACAGCACTCGGTATTTTATTTTATAAATTTAACTTGATGGGCACGTTGGTTGGAGTCATTATTGTTCATATTTTAAATACAATGATTTTTATGATTTGGATTCCTTCAAGTTCGTTTCAAAAAATTCATGTTCAGCAAGAAGAAGCCGCGCGTGACGTGGGTGCGGGTCCGTTTCGGACTTTTTTCAAGATTAGTTTGCCAGCAGCAGTGCCAGGTATTGCGGTCTCTGCGATGTACACGTTTTTAGGTTCGTTAGAAGAAGCGCAAGGAACATTGTTGGTTGGTTTTCCTGAAATTAAAACAATGGCGACGTCGATGTATGGTGTGATTTTAGACTACCCACCAATGGCTGGTGCGGTATTTTCATTAATCTTAATTATTCCAACGATTATTTTATTACTACTTTGCCGTAAAATTTTCGGTAAAGATTTATTTTCAGGTGGTATCTCACTATAAAAGGAGTTAGAAAACTAGTGGAAGAATTTAAAGTAAGTATCAAGAACATCTCAAAAGTTTATGACAATGGTGATGGGATTCAAAAGATTGATTTAAATATTCGCTCGGGTGAAATTTTAACTTTATTAGGTCCTTCTGGTTGCGGAAAAAGTACGATTTTACGTTGCCTAGGCGGCTTTCAGCCGATTGATTCTGGTGAAATCTGGATTGATGACAAAAATGTAACGGATCTTCCAGCTGAAAAACGTCCAACGAGTATGGTATTTCAAGGCTACAATTTGTGGAGCCATATGACGGTTTATGAAAATTTAGCTTTTGGTTTGAAACTACGTAAGTTCTCTAAAAGTGAAATCACACAAAAAATAACTGATATGTTGGCATTACTTAAATTACCCAATACAGAAAAAAAATACCCGAGCCAATTATCGGGTGGTCAACAGCAACGAATTGCCATTGGACGTTCGTTATTGTTGGAACCAGCGGTCTTATTACTTGATGAACCCTATTCGGCCCTTGACGCGAAGATTCGTCAGCAAATGCGCGAAGAACTGAAACGAATACAAGCGGAAACAAAAGTCACAGTCGTTTTTGTGACCCACGATCAAGAAGAAGCGATGTCTTTATCCGATCGGATTGTGGTAATGGGAAAAGGTAAGATTGCCCAAATTGGTACTCCCTCTGAGATTTATGAAAATCCGGTCAACCGCTACACGGCTTCGTTTATTGGTGAGATGAACTTCTTGCCACTAGAAACAGAGCAAGTTCAGGCGTTTCGACCAGAGGACGTCTCGTTATCCGAGACAATCGGGGACCATTCAGGTGTGGTGTCGGATATTATGAATGCTGGGCATTATTCGGTCGTTTATTTATTGCATAAAGAACAACCAATTAAATTGTATCTCAGTAAAGAGCAAGCTAAACAGTATCAAAAGCAACAAATTCTCTACTTTACGATTAATAAATTCAAGGTCTATTAGGAGGAAAATAATGAAGACTTGGAAAAAATGGGCAGTACTAGGCATGGTGATGACAATATCTACGGGGATTTTAGCAGGATGTGCATCGAGTGGTAACGCGTCTGAAGATGGTCAAAAAACCGTCACGCTTTGGGCTGGGGGTTCGGATAATGTTAAAGTCGGTATGGAGAAGATTGTTGAAGCGTTCAATCAAAGTGAAGCCGGTAAAGAACATCAATTAAAATTAGAATTCATTATGTCCGGCGCTGGTGCTCAGACTGTTAGTGATCGTATTATTGCGGCGAAAAAAGCAGGGGAAACCAAGACGAACTATGACTTAATTTTAACTTCAGATGCGGAATACGGTGCGTATATTCAAGAAGGTGGCTCGGATTTATTTACTCCTTATGATGCCGAGAAAATTCCGAATTTAGCAAATGTTCAAACGGAAATTTCAACAGGCCAAGGCGCACTTGTTCCTTATCGCGGAACAACCGTTGTCTTAGCTTATAATTCTGAAAATGTCCCGAATCCACCACAAACTGCGGATGAGTTATATGCTTGGATTAAAGACAACCCAGGACGATTTTCTTATAACACACCTGGCTCGGGTGGTGCAGGAGGCTCATTTGTTCAAACAGCTATTTACAATTTCTTGCCAGAAGAAGCGATGCATTCTAGTGATGAAAAGTGGAAGAGTGAGTGGGAGCAAGGCTTTGATTTATTAGCTGACTTGCACGATTCAATGTATCAAACAGGTGGAAAAGTCATTTATCCGAATAAAAACCAAGGGACATTGGATTTACTTATTAATGGTGAAGTCGATATGATTCCGACTTGGGCAGATATGATGATTACGAATTTATCGAATGGCATGTTGCCAGAAACGGTCAAAATGACACAAATTGATCCTGGATTTACCGGCAATGTGGATGGTTTGGTGATGCCAAGTATCGGTTCGAACCAAGAAGGTGCACAAGCAGTCATGAATTTTATGCTGAGTGAAGAGGCGCAGCAAATTTTATTAGATAGTATGGCAGCAATTCCAGTCATTGATAGTACCAACATTACGTCAGAAAAATCCAAATATCTGGCGGAATTAAATGTTGAAACTTTCCGTACCAGTAGTTTAGGAAGTTTAGGTAATGAGTTAAATGAAGTATGGGATCAAAAGATTGGAACGTTGTCTAAATGATGCAAAAAGAAGCGATGATTCAAAAGTCGACCGTTGAATTGCCAATCAAATCACAGACGAATGAGCTAAAAAAAGTAAAAAACTTCAAAAAAATGCTTGTACCTTATCTCTTGTTGTTCCCAGCATTTAGTATTGTGATGTTATTTATTGTCTATCCAATAGTAACAACCGTCATCCGAAGCTTCCAAGATGGACAGACTAAGGTTTTTACATTGGCTAATTATCAGTACTTTTTGACCGATCCGATTCAACAAACTAATCTAGTATACACGTTGAAAATCGTGAGTATTACTGTCGTCCTATCTTTATTTTTTGGCTATATTTTAGCCCTATATATTCGTTTTAGCACATCGAAAATCAGTAAAATTGTTAGTAGTTTGAATTTACTTCCCCGTTTTATACCAGGCTTAGTCGCGGTCTATTCGGTGATTATGGTCATTCGCGATTCAGGTGTCGTCAATCGTGTCAGTAAGCTTTTTGGAATGGATATTAAGTTGGGTTGGATGTTTAATGAAACGGGTATTATTATCATGAATTTATGGTTTAATATTCCCTTTGTTTCACTCTTGATTTTAGCAAGTTTATCAGCGATCCAACGTTCATCGATTGAGGCTGCTAAAGATATTGGTGCGAATCCATGGGTGATTTTCCAAAAAATTATTTTTCCTGTGACTAAAAAAGAAATTTTAGTGGCGATGACCTTTGTTTTTATGGGAAATGTTGGTTCCTTTACAACCCCATTTTTAATGGGAGGGAACCATCCAAAGATGTTAGGTATTTCTTTGTACGATCAATTTAATAGTTATATGGATTATGAAAGAACAGCAGCCTTATCGGTCATTATGTTTTTAATTTGTTCTTTTTCCGCAGGCTTTTATATTGTGAGTAATATGAAAAAGAAATATTAAATAATCAAACAGGCTCTCTAGAATCTTTGGATTTGTAGTGAGCCTGTATTTTTTAGGAGGAATATTTAAAAGATGAGTGTGCAAGAAGTAGTTCTTTTTCA
>CAYNOA010000009.1:0-20928 GCA_964398695.1 uncultured Enterococcus sp.
TTTTACATCTTAGTAAAGGGAGCGAACAAAATGACTGTTTATAATTTTTCAGCAGGACCGGCCATCTTACCAAAAGAAGTTTTACAAAAAGCACAAGAAGAAATGCTTAATTACCACGGGAGTGAACTGTCCGTGATGGAAATGAGTCACCGCTCGTCCTTATACGATGCGATTATTAAAGAAGCAGAAAGCCGCTTACGTCAATTGCTAGAGATTCCTGAAAACTATCATGTCTTATTTTTACAAGGCGGAGCAAGCTTGCAATTTTCGATGATTCCATTAAATCTAGCTCGTGGCAAAAAAGCTTTATACGTCAATACCGGTGCTTGGGCGAAAAAAGCTATCCAAGCGGCACAAGCAATTGAAGACGTTGAAGTCGAAGTAATTGCGTCAAGTGCAGACAAAAACTTTAACTATGTACCAAAAATCACATCAGACATGATTGATCAAGACGCGGCTTACTTGCACATTACAACGAATGAAACCATTGGAGGCATTGCTTTTAATGAAATTCCTGATGCTGGGAACGTTCCAATTGTAGCAGACATGTCTTCAAATATTTTATCAAATGATTATAAAGTAACCGATTTTGGGCTTATTTACGCAGGAGCACAAAAAAACATCGGCCCTTCAGGCTTAACGGTCGTGATTATCCGTGACGATTTATTAAATGACGAGCCAATCTTTGCACCAATGTTAGATTTTCGTGTACAAGCTGAAAATGATTCAATGTACAATACGCCACCAACTTACGCCATTTATATTTCAAAATTAGTGTTTGAATGGATTGAAAAATCAGGTGGAGTATCAGCAATTCTATCCGCAAATAAAGAAAAAGCGCAACTTTTATATGACGCCATTGAGGCTTCGTCTGTCTTTACCAGCCCAATTGCAAAAGAAGACCGCTCAATTAACAATATTCCTTTTGTAACAGGAAATGACGAATGGGATAAAGAATTTAACAAATTCGCTCAAGACAATGGCATGTTGAATTTAAAAGGTCACCGAAGCGTTGGCGGGATGCGTGCCAGTTTATATAATGCCTTTCCCAAAGAAGGCGTGGAAGCTTTGATTACCTTAATGAAACAGTTTGAAGAAGAAAAGGCGGGAAAATAAAAATGTATCAGATTAAAACATTTAACGCGATTGCTCCAGAAGGCATGGCGCGTTTTGAAACCGAAAACTATGCAATTGATCAAGGCGACAATCCAGACGGCATTATTTTACGTAGCCAAAAATTGCATGATTATGCTTTTCCGGAATCAGTGCTAGGCGTCGCTCGGGCTGGTGCTGGAACGAATAATATTCCAGTTCAGGCATTAACGGAAAAAGGAATTGTTGTGTTCAACACACCTGGCGCCAATGCCAACGCAGTAAAAGAATTAGTGATTGCGACTTTACTTTTAAGCGTTCGTCCGATTTTACAAGGAGCGAACTGGGTGCAAAGTTTAACCGGTGGTAACCTAGAAGAAGTCGCAGAAGCCAATAAAAAGCAGTTTGCCGGTTATGAATTAGAAGGCAAACGTCTAGGTGTGATTGGTCTCGGCTCAATCGGGGCAATGGTAGCAAACGATGCGTATCGCTTAGGAATGGAAGTCATGGGCTATGACCCTTACGTTTCAGTGGATACCGCTTGGACGATTTCTCGTCGCGTGAAACGTGCGCAACAAATTGAAGAGATTTTTACTACTTGTGACTTTATCACCATTCACGTGCCACTAACAGACGCGACACGCAACTTAATTGGCGAAAAAGAAATCGCGATGATGAAACCAACAACAAGAGTCTTTAACTTTGCTCGTGGTGAAATCGTTGATACCGATGCAATCTTAAAAGCGATTGAAAATAACGAATTAGGTGGCTTTACTACAGACTTTGCGGATGAAAAATTATTGCACAATCCAAAAATTCTAGTCTTGCCCCACTTAGGTGCGTCAACCGAGGAAGCGGAAATTAATTGTGCAAAAATGGCTGCACGCACGTTGAAGCGCTTTTTAGAAACCGGTGTAATTAAGCGTTCAGTTAATTTCCCAGCAGTTGAAATGAGTTTCCAATCACCTTACCGGATTACCATTATTCACCATAATGTTCCGAATATGGTCGGTCAAATTTCAACAGAAGTGGCAAAATTAGGTATTAATATTGAAAACATGATTAACCGTGGTCGTGGCGATTATGCTTATACATTAATTGACGTTAGCGAAACCGATGAAGCCAAAATGGTTCGCGTGAAACGTCACTTGGAAGGTAAAGAAAATATCGTCCGCGTTCGTACGATTAAAAACACCGAAGTATTTAATGAGTGGGTTTAAAGACAAAAAAACAGACTGCCAAGGAGAATTGGCAGTCTGTTTTTGCTTGTTTTGATGTGAGTATCCCGATTGTTTGAAATCGGATTTGAGAAGTTGCTCTTTTTGCGTCTTTTGGTTTTGGGCTAATCATCAATGAAGTAAAGACTTACTATCAGCACTTCGTCATATATAGTACAATCATTGTAAAGATGAGAATAAATCATTCGTCAATCTTTAATAGGTACCACGCTCGTCAAGTCCGACGAATAAAAAAATGGCATTGTTAAAAACACAAGTACCTCTTCTTTTGATAAACTAAGAGAAAAGATAACAAAAAGAAGCGATAAAAAATAAAACCAAAGGAGAACGATATGGAGAAAGTTTGGGCAACAAACTATTTGGTTGTTGAAAATGTCCAACGTTACCGCTTAATTATGCGCTATTTTTATAAACACCATCGTCAAATGCAAGGAACCTTGTATCGTCCGGATATTTTGGAAATGATGCGCCAAGAATACGCACCAACTTACAACGAAATAGAAGTCGATCAAGATTTAGAGAACTTGGTAATTTGGGGGAATTTGCAAAAACAACAAGAAATGATTCGACCAAAATCAATTGAAGAATATCGGAATAAAAATCTTCGCTATCAAATTACTGAAGCGGGTATTTTAGTGGAAGAAATGGTCTATCAATTGACCAATCAAAAACACGCAGCAAGAGGTGGGCTTGATGAAAAAGGGGTCCGAAAGTTACTACAACTTTTGCAAGCCTTCGTCAAGGAAGAGGCGGATGTCATCGATTTATGGCCACAAGTTCGCGAAGAATTTCGTAAAGTTGGGGAGGATACTGCCAACTATATTGGTTACATCACTAGTCCAGAAGTGGATAGCCAAATGAAAACAGAACAGTTTTTAGTATACAAAGACCAGTTTGTCAATTATCTACGTGATTTTATTAGTGCGTTACAAAGCTTATATCACCAATTTCTGGTCGTGATTGAAGCATTAGATTCTTTAAATATCGAAAAATTAATTGATGCAATGTACCAAAAAGAATTGGAAATCCCAATGATGGATCATATTGCGCGAGAAGAAGTCGAAGAACAAATATTGGGGCAATTACAAGCTTTAAAAATTTGGTTTAAAGGTCGAGAGGGGCGCCCAAGTGAATATACGAATTTAATGATGCAAACGGATCAAATGATTACGAAAATCACAGGATTGATTTATTATTTTGGCCAAGAAATTCATCAGTATCAAAGTCGAAAAAAAGATTACATTCATCTTGCTAAATGGTTTGCGCAAGCAAAATCACTGGAAGAGGCCCAGAAAATGTATAGTGGGGTTTTTGGATTAGAACGCACGCGCCATTATTATGTGAGTGAAGGTAGTGACGCGACGAGTATGCGTGACAATAGTTGGGATTTAAAAGCTGGAACGTTATTTATGCGTGAACGAGGAAAAAATGCTCGGATTGAACGCAAGGCAAAGAGTTTTGTCTTAAATGTCGAAGAGCAACAAAAACAGTTGGCTCAATATCGCCAAGAAATAGCGACCCATCGTCAACAAATTGAACAATATTTTCATGAAGGGACGATTGATTTTTCAAAAATGAAACAGCTGGATACCGCTTCAAGGAAAGTCTTTCTAAAATGGATAAGCCAAGCAGTGGCAACCCATGTTCCTCGAGGTTCCAACCAGCAGACCAAGCTACAAATAATACAAAAAATAGTAACCGAGCTTGATTTTGAAGTCGAAATTCAGATTGATTTACAAACCCGCATTCAAGTAGCTTGTGAAGACGGGATACTTGAGATGCCCCAAGTAATCATTGAAAGAAGGGAAAATGGATGAGGCCAGAAGATTTAGCTGAAGCTTTACGCTTGTTATTTGAAAATTTTTGGATTATTCGGAAAGAAGAACCTGAACATTATAATTTCTTGCGCCGTCATCAAACCGCGCTACAAAAGGAGCTTCGTCAACGTTTTGGTTTAAATTTAATTGTCCGACCGCAATATATCCAGTTATTGAAGAGGCCACTTCATTTACAAGCTTGGATGGGGGAGGTCGGTTTGAATACGCCTTTTGATTATGCCTTATTTTGTTGTTGTATGGCTTATGTTGAAGGTTTAGAAGCCGAAACGCCTTTTATGCTGGATGAATTATTACGGGATTTAGATTTAATTACCCCTGAAGAAATGCAAGTCGATTGGACGAATTATAATCATCGTAAAAGTTTGGTGCGCGTTGTTTCAAAACTAGGTAATTTAGGGATTATTGAAATCATTCAAGGGGAAGCTGATGGTTTTGAGCAATCAGAAGTCAATCAAGAAATTTTATTTGTCACAACGGTTCAAGGGCGGGCTTTTTTAGCACGTGCGCCGCAAGCCTATACGGAGTATCCAACGTTTGAGGATTATTGGCAAGATTATCAAGCGAGTTTGAATCTTGAAGGGAATCAAATCTTATACCAACGACTAATGACGGAACCGCTAATTAAACGAACGAGTGAAAATGAAGAAACCTTTATTCGCTTGAGAAAAAACCACCACCATATGCAAGATTATGTTGAGACAAACACGCCTTTTTATCTGGAATTATATCGGGATTATGTGGCATTTACTTTGGAGCAAAGAGATTTGTGGCAAGTATTCCCTAGTCGAAAAGTGCTTGATGAAATTTTAATTCAATTGGCGACCATTTTACGCAAGGAAAATCGACAAGCAAACCCCTATGGTGAAATTGTCTTATCGTTAGGGGAATGGGAATGGCTAATGAAGGAATTACAAGAAACGTATCAAGCTTACTGGTCAAAAGAATTTACCGATATGAACCAGCCGCAACTTTCACAGGCTTTACTTGAGCGCGGCATCGATTGGTTCTTATTTACACTTACGGAAAATCAAGTCATTATCCAACCAGTATTTGGCCGTTTAATTGCAGAAATGAGGGAAAAAGATGGAAAATAGATGGTTGATCAATCGTGTGGGTCTATTGAATTTTTGGTATTATCAAAATCAAATTTTTCAATTGGCGGATGGGAAAATGCTTTTAAGAGGGACAAATGGCTCAGGAAAATCATTGACGATGCAAAGTTTATTTCCGGTATTGTTTGATGGAGATACGAGTGCGTATCGTTTAGATTCTTTTGGATCGCGGGATCGAAAAATGGAAGATTATTTACTTGGTGAAAAAGGGGTATCTAGTCGCGATGATGGCATAGGCTATTTATTTTTAGAGGTCAAACGCAAATCGCGCGAGGAGTATTTAACGATTGGGATTGGCATGCATGCCAATCGTGGCGGCAAGTTAAATAAATGGTTTTTTGCGATTGAAAATAATGAACGAATGGGCATGGATCTATGGTTGTACGAAGAACTAAGAAAAGGCGAGTTGACTCCTTTAACAAAAAAGAAATTAAAAAATCGTTTAGAAGGAAAAGGTCAAGTTTTTGAAACACAAAGAGCCTATAAAGAATTTGTGAACCGTCGGATTTTTGGTTTTGAAACAATGGAACAATTCGATGAGTTAATTGATCTGCTAATCAACTTACGAAGTCCAAAACTATCAAAGGAGTTTCGTCCATCAGTCATTTATGGGATTTTACGTGACTCTTTGCCCAAATTAAAGGAAGACGACTTGTTGACGCTTTCAAAAACGATTGAACAATTAGATGGGTATCGTGAACGAATGGAAGACTTAGACTTGGAGCTAAAAGAGCTCACCCGATTTTCAAAAAGTTATACAAGTTGGCGAGAAGAATTTATTGGGCAAATTGCTGATCGTTGGCTTGAGCTGGTCAAAGAAAAACAACAATTAGAAAAAACGCAAAAAGAAATGTTCAAAAATGACCGAAAGTACGAAGCAACCTTACAGGCGCAAAAAGAAAATTTGCTGGAAAATGAAGCGCAGTTAAAGGCATTAGCTAAAAGTATTCAAGAACTCAATCAACACGAGGGCATGGATTTAGTGCGAAGAGGGCAAGAGTTACAAGACCAATATACCCAAGCAAAAGAGAATTTACGCAAAAACGAGGAAAGTTTAAAACGTAAACGGCAACAACTCGAAACCCAAATCAAAAACTTAGAACAACAACAAGAGGAACGGGCGCAGTATGAGCAAGAACGTCGCGCATTTTTAGAAGACAATCAGCAATACTTAGCCTACTTACGCCTGGAAAACTTAGATGTAACCTATACACAAAAAATGCAACAAGAAATTTCGAAAGAAGAGTTCTCTTATTGGAAAAGTCAAGTCCAACAAAAGAAACAACATTTTCAACAAACAATTACCCACTTGCAACAAATAACTTATCTAGCAGAGCAACTTAGTATACTTGAAAGAGAACTTGGCCAACAACAGCAAATGGTGGATGAATTACAACGAGATTTACGCCAAGGGCAGCAAAACCGCCAAGCAGAAATTGAACGTTGGAAAGAGACTTTTGAACAGTGGCACCAACAGGCTTCTTTTAGCTTAACACAAGAGCTTTATGGCGAAACACTTCATCAAATGGAGCGATTACAAGAAGATTACTTGCGTGAAGAAGAAGTTTTGCAGGGATTAACGACGTCTTACCAACAAGCGTTAGCTCAGAACCAAACGCAAACGATTCCACTAGAAAATCAAAAGCAAGAACAGCAACGACAAATTCAAGAGAAAGAACAGGCCATTCTTGCTTGGCAAAATAAAAAGATGCCAGAGATTCCCCAGCAAAAGACGCGAAAAGAAAATCGAGCACAATTGTTTGAACGAGATTACCTCCCCTTGTATCAAAGTATCGATTTTTTAGAATCGGTTTCACCGCAAGAACGTAATCAAATCGAAGGGGCGCTTTATGCTTCAGGGATTTTAGATAGTTTGATTTCACCGGCGGGGTTACAACTAGCTGATGATCAACAAATTTTACCCGACCCACAATTTTTTGGATTTACATTAGCGAATTACTTACAAGTTACCCCCGAAGTAGATATTAAATTGCAGCCAATTGTTGCAGACGTTTTACAAAGTATTATCGTGGATGAAATTGATCCAGAGCGTCCAGTAATATTTACCGATGGATCTTATCAAATCGCCAATTTACGTGGTGAGATGCCTCTTGATTATCAAGCTTCTTACATTGGCGTGACAAGTCAAGAAAGATATCGTCAAGAAATGATTGCAGACTTGCAAAATGAAATCCGAATTCATGAACAACAAATCCAAGCGATTGAACAAGAAATTAGTGAAAAACAAAAGCAACGTGAACAAATCATTCAAGATTATACGAATCGTCCAAGTGGTGCAGAAGTCTATGAAGCAATTCGTCAGTTGGAACAAATGGAAAGTAGTTATAAGGCACAACAAGAACAATTAGGACAAAAACAAGGTCAAACGATGACCTTAAGTAACCAAATTAAAAATGAAAAAATCACCTTACAGCGCCGAACGAAGCAAGACCAGCTACCTCTGAAAATTGAAAAATACGAAGAAGCTAGCCAATATGCGGATAACTACGAACAAAATTTGGATGATGCTTATCAAAACTCTCTTCAAATTCAAGGGATGAGTCGCACCATTGAGCAATTAGACCAGCAAGTTCAAATTTTACAAGAAGAAGCCGATGAATTACGAGAAGATTGTACGGAGTCGTCAATCAAAGCGCAAGAAGCAACGCGTCTAGTTGCCGATAATTTGAAGCAACAACAACTGGTAAACGTTGAAGAGCTACAACAGCAATTATCCTTAGCGATTACTGAACAACGGCAAAGAGAAAATATGAAAGAAGAAACGAATGCATTCATCACGGAATTAAGCAGTCAATTAGCGGTTAACCAAAATAATTTACAGAGGATCAATGACGAGCTTGCCCAAATAACTCATCAAGAAACACATTGGCAACAGCTTTTTATGGAAGAAACGACACCAAAAGAATCGCTGACCTTCATTGAATTAGCACAAAAGCAACGAAAAGTGCCAAACATTAAAAAGTTAAAAGAAAGAGAAAGTAATGTGTTGATGCAGTTTAACTTTTTAGCCGATCGCTTACAGAATTACCAACCTCGCTTACTCAATCAAACAGGAATCGAATTAACCGAAGAAGAAGAACTACAATTAGGTGATTTTGGGAACTATAACAACTATAAACACCCTGCTTTTACCGTAGAAGGCCAAGGCCAAACAACTTTTTCATTACTGGAACAGCTAACAGAACAAAAGTTAATCTTACAGGATTTGCTTAAAAAAGATGACGAAAAATTATTTAAAACGATTATTTTGGAATCGGTTGGCAATATTTTACGCGCAAAAATTAAACAAGCGATGCAGTGGGTAGAACAAATCGATCAACTCTTACAGTCTCGTCAAAATTCTTCTGGGTTAAAGCTATCCTTACAATGGAAAGGCATTGGCAGTACTTCCGAACAAGATTTAGGAACGAATCGCTTAGTTGCCTTGTTGCAAAAGCCAATCGAACTTCTTTCAAAAGCCGATCGAGAGGCGATTTCACGTCATTTTCAAGAGCGTGTTTATTATGCCCAGGAGCAAGTACAAGAAAGCGACGAAAATCAAAGTACATTATACCAAGCGATTGCCCAAGTTTTGGATTATCGCGATTGGTTTGAATTTGAGTTGAAATATAAGCGTGCCAATGAAGGTTATCATATTCAATCATTGACCGATCGTCGTTTCAATCAATTTAGTGGGGGAGAAAAGGCGATTACGATGTATTTACCCTTATTTGCGGCCGTCTACTCACGTTATTTAGATGCGGCGGAATTTTGCCCACGTATGATCACCCTAGACGAGGCATTTGCGGGGATTGATGAGCAAAATATTGCCGATTTATTCGAAGTGTGTGAACAACTTGGTTTTAATTATGTGATGAACTCGCAAGCCTTGTTTGGCGATTACCCAACTGTTTCAAAATTAATGATTTATGAGCTCTTGCGGCCTCAAAATATCAATTTAGTCACGCCGATTCAGTATTATTGGAATGGAGAAAGAAACGCTTATTGCTTGAGGGAATCGCAAATGACCGATAAGACAAACTTTTTTAAGGCGCCTGTTTTTTTATCATTAGGCAAAGAACTGGCCCATCGTTATTATTTAAAAGGCGAATTTGGTCTAGCAATTGGTGTGAAAACTTTAAGGGGCGATACAGATCCTTTAAGAAGTTTTCTGGGCTATACGCACCTTGCTTGGTCAAAAAAAAGTCGTTTCTTAATTGCGGAATTTACGTGTGCCTTACAAAATAGCGCGATTGGCTGGACCTTAGAAGATTTTATTGGCTTTACAACGAAACAGGAATTAATTCTAAAATCAGATGTCCTTGAAAAAACAGAACGGGACTTTCAAGTGTTTAAAGAAAAAGTTGAACAAATTGACCCGATTTTTAGTAAGCGATTAACCGATCAACAATTACAAAGTTGGCAAGCAGAAAAAGAAGTTTTTGCGGTGTTTGCAACTATTTCAAAAGCCTTGCAGCAATTACCCAAAAACTACACTCGTTTACCTGTTTTTGCTTATAAACAAACGGGTGATTCCCATGCGTTTGACGAAAATCAGCCAGCAGGTCTGCTTCTTTTACAAATGCTAAGTCAAAATCAAACGCGTGAAATGACCGATGACGACCGCTTAACGAAAATTGAAAGAAAAAATCAAATTTTAGATGAAGCAAAGTTGCTGAAAGATGATATCCACAACGATGTCGCCGTGCGGGGATTACTTGCTAAAAACGAAACAATCAGCGCGATGTGGCAAGGCGCGTGTCTGGAAAAAGCATCTTGGAAAATCCCATTAAAAGAAATCTTACGAATGCAGACCATCTTCCCTGAATCTGGGAAGCAAGTATTAGTCGTTGAAAATTCAGGCGTGTACTCCATTTTACTTGATGAACTACCAGAAATCCCCATGATTTGTTCGAGTGGTCAATTTACTTATGCCGTTTGGAAAATTTTACGAAAGCTAATCGAATCCAATACGCAAATTTACTATGTGGGTGATTTAGATCCAGAAGGACTAGTCATGGCCCAACAACTACTCCAGATGTTTCCAAATCACGCCCAAACCATTGCAATGGACAAAACTAGTTTTAAAGTTGCTCAACAAAAAACTAAAATTAGTGACACCCGCTTAAAGAAACTACGCTTGGTCAAAGAAGTGAAATTAAAAGAAGTCGCGAATCTAATCGAAGAAACGCACCAAATTGCTTTACAAGAAGGCTTTATTGAGGACTTGATTGAGCAGGTGATGTTGGTGTTTGGGGAATAGACTTCCGTAGATACGAATAAAAAAGGTTTACCAAAAATCATTTTTTTCTGAACAGTCTTTGAGATACGCTCATAAAAAAGGAGCCCTGACAGATGTCAGAGCTCCTTTTTTATGAAATTGAATAAGAAATGAATTACCCTTTCACCGAACCTGAAGTAACCCCTTCAACATAAAAGCGTTGCATTACAATAAATAAAATGGTAATTGGGATGGCGATAATCACACACCCAGCCGTAAAGGCCATAAACAAGGAGTTCGCCGTTGTTCGGGTCATCATTGTAAATAACCCAATCGCAACAGTGTAATTATTAATTTTATCCCCCATGATTACCTTGGCAAAAATGAAGTCCATCCATGGACCCATAAAGGCCATTAAAGAAGTGTAAACAATCATTGGTTTTGATAAAGGCAAAGTAATTTTAGTGAAAATTTGCCATTTATTTGCTCCATCAATCATCGCTGACTCATCGAGTGCCATAGGAATCGTATCGAAGAAGCCTTTGGCGATATAAAAACCAAGAGCGGCACCAGAAGAATAAACCAAGATTAGCGCAAACAAAGTTTCGGTTAAGTTTAAGGCTTTTAGAATATAATAAACCGCAATCATACTCATAAAACCTGGGAACATGTTTAAGACTAAAGCGACTTTTAAAAATGGTTTACGTAATTTAAAGCGTAAACGAGAAAGTGCGTAAGCCATTGCAATCGTGATAAAAGTCGATAAAATACAACTAATGGTTGCCACGAATAAAGTGTTTAAAAACCAACGAACGAAGGGGAAGTTACCAGTCGTATTTAGTAACAGAATTCGATAATTTTCTAAGGTGAAAGTTTTTGGGATGATATAAGGGACAAAGGCACCACCTTCTCCACGAAAACTCGTTAATACAATCCAAGCAATTGGAAAGAGCCAAACAACGGACATTATCCCCAGAATAGAATACGAAGAAGTTAAAGTCAGACGTTGTTTTGCCTTGTAACTTTTAATTTTTGGTTCTTTGGCCATGAATTACGCCTCCTTAAATGAATTCGTACGCGTATAAGCAATTAAGCTAAACGTAGCTGACAAGATGAAGATAATAATCCCGATTACCGATGCTAAGTTGTAATCCATTGTATTGACTGTTAAGTTGTACAACCAGGTAACAAGTAAATCGGTTGATCCGGCACCGTAAAAGTTTGAATTGTTTGGTCCGCCACCAGTTAATAAGAAAATCACGTTAAAGTTGTTAATATTTCCAATAAATTGTTGAATTAAAGCAGGAGTCATTACAAATAAAATTTGTGGAAAGGTAATGTTTCTGAAAATTTGAAACGTGTTCGCACCATCAATTCGAGCTGCTTCGATTTGATCAGTCGGTAAGTTTTGGATAATTCCGGTTGAAACAAGCATTGTTGCGGGGATACCAATCCACATATTAACGACGATGACCGTTATTTTTGCCCAGGTAGGGTCTGTTAGAAAAGGAATGGCTTGATCAATTAAGCCCCAACGAATGAGGGTGGCGTTAATTGGTCCGGCACCATTTAATAGATTACGCATAATTAATAAAGAAATAAATTGGGGAACTGCAAGTGTGATGACAAAAATCGTTCGCCACATTCCTTTAAATTTTAACCCTTTTGTATTAATCAAAAGCGCAAGTAATACACCAAAGAAGAAACAAGTGATGGTTGCTAATACCGCCCAAATGAGCGTCCAGCTTAAAACAGGGAAAAACGTTGACGCCATTTTTCCACTTAAAACGTTGCCAAAGTTTTTCAAACCAACCCAAGTAAATAAATTTTTTGGTGGTAAATGGTTGTGGTCGTAGTTGGTAAAAGCAATTGAAATCATATAAAGCAAAGGTAAAACGGTAAAGAATAAGACGCCTAAAAGTGGAATGGTCATTAGCGTGGCGTGGAAACGTTCATCCAACAAACTATGCAAGTCTTCCATCGTTGTCGGGGCGTGTTTACCTGCTTGTTTTAGTTCATAAAGATGGCGAGCGCTTTTTAGGTTTACGATATACAAGAGGAGCAAAACAACACATAATAAAATTGCAGCAATCCCAAATAATAAAAGTAACATAGAGTTGTCGCCTTCTTGTAAAACAGGGATACCTAAGCGTTTATCCATCACTAAACCCTGTTCTTGCGTACCTAAAGTCGCAAGCATACTTAAGGCGTGGATACCATTTGAAATAAGCCAAAATAAGAAAGCAACTTGTGAAACGAGGAAAATTGCTCCTTTTAGCCATTGTTTGTTGGCGAGGTTAGCAGACCCCATGATAAAAAAGGAAAGTTTTGTAGCAATATCTCCTTTTTTGAATAATTCCAGAAAGGAAATATGTTGTTCGTATTTTTTTCGTTTAAACATATCCTTACGACTCGCTTTCATTTAGTTTTAAAAAAAGCGGTGAGGGGACGTCTTTTAGTGACGCCACGCCCCACCACATTTTAAGTAGGTATTACTTATTCTGAGACTGTTGCAGTGTCTTTCACTAAAGCATCCAGTTTATTCATATAGTCAGCTTCTTTAATGTTCCCTTTGAAAGTATCATTAATCACGGCATCAACTGCTGGCCAGAAAGAGACCATTTCAGGGATTTTAGGCATAACGACCGAATGCGTTGTTTGTGACATTTCCATTACGGCTTTTGCAACGTCATCTGCAAGTACGGTTTCATTGGTTTGTAAGTTTTTGTTTGATGGAATGACACCCATTTTTTCAAACTCAACCAATTGAGAGCTTTCATTTGATAAGAAATTCGCTAAAGCCATCGCTGCAAGAGGTGCTTGTGTTTGTTGGTTAACTGCAAATAATTTAACGCCTAAGAAAGCTTTCATTTGTACTTCGCCGTTACCAAAATCAACCGTTGGGTAAGCGGCCACGCCCATGTTCTCTCCGAGTGCTTTTTTAACATCATTTTTAGACCAAGGGCCAGAAAGGAACGCATCACTCACACCAGATTCTAAGTTAGCTAATGCTTCTGCACCTGACTGAACAACACCAGGGTTATCTTTTTGGGCAGCCACCCATTTTAAGACTTCAACGCCAGGTTCGCTATTAAAGTTGGTACCATTTGGATCTTCGCCAGATTCACCATATAAGTATAAGCCATTACTCATAAATAACGGACCAAAAATATAGTTAGCGCCGGCTTCAGCAAAGTTTGTTCCGATTTTACCAGCACTTGTTAAGCCCGCCCAAGTTTTCACATCGTCTTCACTTAAAGTAGAAGTGTTGTAGTAAAGAATTTGAGATTCAACACCATAAGGATAACCGTAAAGTTCGCCCGCCCAAGTTGAGCCTTCAATCGCAGAAGCCACATTATTTGCTTTGACTTCCTCTGCGTATTTTGTATTTGGATAAATTAAACCCGCTTCAGCCATTTGCCCAAGTTGATCGTGAGGCATCATGAAAACATCCGCTGCGGCTTTTGGATCTTTTGCGACATCTTTTTTAGCGTCGGCAGAACTTCCAGCGGCAATTTCAACTTTCACGTCAGGGTATTCTTTTTCGAAGTCAGCAACAATCCCTTTGAAGGTATCAATGTGTTCGGTATCAATCCAAACCTTTACTTTTCCTTCGACTTTGACTTCTTCTGTTGAATCAGCACCAGCCGCATTTTGTTCAGATGTGTCTGTTTTGCTGTTACCACATGCAGCAAGTAAAACGGTTGAAGCACTTAAAATTAAACCACTTGTTAAATATTTTTTCCAATTTCCCTTCATTTTTAAACCCTCCGTCTAATTAATAATTCGTTACAACATGATTATGCAACCGATTGCAATATTAGTCAAGTCTTTTTCGTTATTATCTTTTATTATTTTAAAATAAAGCAAAATAAAAATTGATATATAAACAATAATTGTTTGTTTTAAAGTCCTTTATATTAATGTTCTAGCAATCTTTTATAAGAGAGTAAAATAAAATGTTCTCACTCATGCAACCGATTGCTAAAAATGTTGCTTTAAAAATAAGAGTATGGCATAATGAGAAAAAATCAAAGGGAGCGAAAAAACAATGAACACACCAGCTATCTACCACCGACCAGAAAGTGAATTTGCTTATTTATATGACGCGGATACACTACATTTGCGTTTACGTACCGCAAAAGGCGACATTGCCAAAGTTTCGCTACTGGCGGGGGACCCGTATCAAGTCGATAAAAAATGGTATAAAAAAAGCCAACCGATGGAAAAAATTCTTTCGACGGATCTATATGACTATTGGTTCATTGCAACGACCTCGTTAACGAAACGCTTATCTTACGGCTTTTTTGTCGAAGGGGTGGACGGACTACAAGCTTTTTACGGCGATCACGGGATTTATCCTTATGAAACGAAATATTTAGCAATGCCCAATAATTATTTCCGTATGCCATATTTTCAAGAAATCGATCGCTTTAAAACACCAAATTGGGTCAAAGAAACGGTTTGGTACCAAATTTTTCCTGAACGCTTTGCCAACGGTGACCCGAGTAATGATCCAAAAGGGACGTTACCATGGGGTAGTCGTAAACCTAAGCGGCAAGATTTCTTTGGTGGCGATTTGCAAGGGGTACTTGATCATTTAGATTATATTGAAGATTTAGGCATTAATGGTTTGTACTTTTGTCCGATTTTTGAGGCAGAATCCAATCATAAATACGATACGATTGACTATTTGAAAATTGATCCCGCATTTGGCGATAGCGCCTTATTTAAAAAGTTGGTGAAAGAGTGTCATCGACGTGGTATCAAAGTCATGCTCGATGCAGTCTTTAACCATATGGGGGATACGTCACCACAGTGGCAAGATGTCTTGAAAAACGGTGAAAAATCACGATACGCTGATTGGTTTTACGTGCGGAAGTTCCCAGCCACCTATACACCGGGCAAAGACTTTGAAGATGCCAACGATTTGACTTATGATGTGTTTGCTTTCACGCCGCATATGCCAAAACTTAATACCGCCAACCCAGAAGTCCAAGCCCATTTGTTAAATATTGCGAAGTTTTGGATTGAAGAATATGATATTGATGCTTGGCGCTTAGATGTGGCAAATGAAGTGGATCATGCGTTTTGGAAGAAATTCCGCCAAACGTGTGACGCAGCGAAAGCAGATTTTTACATTTTAGGTGAAATTTGGCATTCTTCACAAAGTTGGCTACAAGGCGATGAGTTTCATGCCGTGATGAACTACGCTTATACGGATGCAATTTTAGGTTATTTTGTCAAAGAAGAAATTGGCTTAAACAAAATGGTTTCGGAAATAAATAACCAATTAATGTTATATCGTGACCAAACGAATCAAATGCAATTTAACGTACTTGATTCACATGACACGGCGCGCTTATTAACAGAAACCAAAGGGAATAAAGACTTAATGAAACAAGTCATGGCGTTTACTTATATTCAACCAGGGGTGCCTTGTTTGTATTATGGCGATGAAATTGGCATGACCGGAGCCAATGATCCGGATTGTCGTAAATGCATGGTTTGGGAAACGAAGAAACAAGATCAAGCCTTGCTTGCCTTTACGAAAAAATTAATTGCGACGCGTAAAGCATATGCGCAAGTTTTTTCAGAAGGTGCGATTCATTGGCAACAAGTTCAAGAAGCGAAAGGCGTGATTATTTTTGAACGTCGCTTGGAAAATCAAGTCATTCGCGGGGTTTTCAATACCGGTCAAGTATCACTCGTTGAAAACCTGCAAGGGAAAATTTTGTTATCAAATTTAAGTGCCCAAACAAACAATCAAATTCAACTGGCACCAACTGGCTTTGTGTTAATGCTCATTGAAGCATAAAAGGAAATGAAACCGCAAAGAAGGCTTGGCGGTTTTTGTGTATAAAAATAGTCAAGCAGTCGCTTGTTGAAAATATAAATAAAATCAGTCTAAAAACACCTTTATTCGTAACTAATTTTTCAAGTGAATCAAATAAAAAAAGAAAGAATGCATCATTTTTAGATGCATTCTTTCTGTGTAAAACACGTTGTGAAGAATCTTCCCCAAAATTCTTCTTACTTATATTATAGCCTTTCTTTACTTATTTCACAAACAAACACTCTCCTTAAAAGGAGTTGCTAAAACTGATTTTATTTGCGAACATTAAAAAATCGAACAAAAGAGCGCTTTCTTTCAATGAGTATTCGCAAAATCAAAGGATTAGACTAGATTTATTTTAAAATTATGATAAAATGATGAAAAAAGTTTAAGAATTAAAGGGGATGCTAGAATGACGAAAAAATATCATGTTGCGGTCGTAGGAGCAACGGGTGCCGTTGGAACAAAAATGGTGGAACTTTTAGAAACGACAACTTTCCCGATTGCAAGTGTGAAGGTTCTTGCTTCAAAACGTTCAGCAGGTAAAATCGTTCCTTTTAAAGGAGCAGATTTAATGATTGAAGAATTAACGGCAGACTCGTTTGAAGGGGTTGACGTGGCCTTATTTAGCGCAGGTGGTAGCATCTCAGCAAAATTTGCGCCAGAAGCCGTAAAACGTGGAGCGGTGGTGATTGACAATACGAGTCATTACCGGATGGATCCAACCGTGCCACTAGTTGTACCAGAAGTCAATCCGGGTAGTTTGAGTGAGCACAAAGGAATCATTGCCAACCCAAACTGTTCGACGATTCAAATGATGGTGGCCTTAGAGCCAATTCGCCAAGCAGTCGGACTAGATAAAATCATCGTTTCAACTTATCAGGCCGTTTCTGGTTCGGGCGCAAAAGGTATTGCCGAATTAGAAAATCAAATTCGTGAATACGTAAACGGAACACCATTAAAGGATTTGACGGCGGAAGTTTTACCATGTGGTTCGGATAAAAAGCATTTCCCAATTGCCTTTAACGCTTTGCCGCAAATTGATGTGTTTGGTGAAGATGGTTATACTTTAGAAGAGTGGAAAATGATCAATGAAACGAAAAAAATCATGGGTGATGAAAGCTTAAAAGTCAGTGCGACCTGTGTCAGAATTCCAGTCATCAATGGCCACTCAGAATCAGTTTACATTGAGACAAAATCCGAGACGTCATTGGCTCAAATTCGTTTATTACTATCAGAAGCACCGGGTGTGACTTTAGTCGATGATCCAAGTCAACAATTGTACCCACAAGCCATTGATGCAATCGACCAGAAAACAACTTTTGTCGGTCGCCTACGCCCGGATGTAGATAATCCGAAAAAAGGCTTCCATTTATGGGTAGTCTCAGACAACTTATTAAAAGGTGCGGCATTGAATTCTGTTCAAATCGCCGAAAAAATGGTTGAGTTGAAATTGATTTAATAAGAAAAGCTAGAAAAGTCCTAAAATTACGATGAAAAGTAATTTCAGGGCTTTTTTTGAAGTGACGAACAATCGAAAGGGAGGGGGAAAGACTAGTTTTTATAATAATGCCCAAAGTGTTTTGATGGCCTTTATATTAGTAAAACCCATTTCCCACTAAGAAAAGCCAAACAAAGAATGATTCCTAAGAAGATTTTCTAAAGTTTTTCGTGTATAATAAAGCGTGATGGGAAAAATGATGCGTTGTTTTGATCATAGGTAACCGTGCAACGAAGCGTCTTGCTTAAATATTTGCTTTTTCTATGAATTGGGTGAAAGCATAATACTTTAATTTAAATGTGAAACTTGCCGGTTGAATTTTTAGTATTTAGACAGACTAAAAGAAAAAATATATAAGAGGTGAACAATTTGAGTTCAATAAAAATTATTCCTTTAAGTGGTGTACGAGAGAATGGGAAAAATCTCTACATTGTGGAAGTAGACGAAGATATCTTTGTCTTAGACTGTGGGTTACGTTACCCAGAAAATGAACTATTAGGAATTGATACGGTGATTCCTGATTTTACGTATTTAGAAGACAATGCTAGTCGCGTGGCAGGGATCTTTTTGACCCATGGACATGCGGACGCCATTGGTGGGTTGCCGTATTTACTTGAAAAGTTTGAAGTACCTGTTTTTGGGACAGAGTTAACCATCGAGCTAGCAAAATTAGTCGTTCGTCGTTATGAACCAACCAAGAAATTTAACGAGTTCCACATCATTGATACACATTCAGAAATTGATTTTGGGGCAACTGTGGTCAGTTTTTTCCCAACAACCCATTCGATTCCAGATGCCGTTGGGATTACACTAAAAACAGAAGAAGGCAACATCGTCTACACTGGCGATTTTAAATTCGATCAAAGTGCGATTCCAATGTATCAAACAGATTTTGCACGTTTAGCTGAAATCGGAAAAGAAGGTGTCTTTGCGTTATTGAGTACATCCAGCAATGCCGAAAATCCGACAACGGTTGCTTCGGAATTACAAATTGCCGATGAAGTCTATGATAATATTCGCTACTGGGAAGGTCGCGTGATTGCGGCCTGTGTGGCAAGTAATTTGCAACGAGTGCAGCAAATTTTAAATGCGGCCCATCGTTCCAACCGAAAAGTTGTTTTAACAGGCCAAGATTTTGGTCGCATTATCAAAACAGCGATGAAACTGGGGCGCTTGACGTTACCATCAGAAGATTTATTAATTACCTTAAAAGAAATGCCGAAATATAGCGATGAAGAGATCTTAATTTTAGAAACGGGTCGCATGGGTGAGCCGATTAAGTCACTTCAAAAAATGGCCAATGGGACGCATCGAACGATTCACGTGAAAGAAGGCGACTTAGCTTATATTGCGACGACACCCACGATTGCAATGGAAACGGTTATGGCGAAAACCGAAGATATCATCTACCGAGCAGGTGGCGTTGTTCGGAGTATTTCGGATAATTACCGCGTCTCTGGGCATGCGAGCCCGGCCGATTTGCAATTGATGATGAACTTCTTGAAACCAAAATATTTCATTCCAATCCAAGGCGAATATCGCTTGCTTTCTGCGCACGCAAAATTAGCCGGCGAAGTTGGGATTCCAAAACAAAATATCTTTATCCCGGCTCGAGGTGATATTTTAGAATATGCGAACGGGGAATTACGAATGGCTAGCTCAGTTCCAGCTGATAACATCATGGTTGACGGGATTGGCGTGGGTGATATTGGCAATATTGTTTTAAAAGATCGTAAAATTTTATCTGAAGATGGCGTCTTTGTAGCCGTTGTAACAATCAGTCGTCGCGAGAAAAAAATCATTGCCAAACCACAAATTACCACCCGCGGCTTTGTTTATGTTAAAGCCAATCGTGATTTGCTACGTGAAGGTAGTGAGTTGGTGGCTGAAATTGTAAATAAACATTTACAAGAAGACGATTTTGAGTGGGCGAAGTTAAAACAAGATATCCGTGATCAATTAAGCCGCTTCTTATTTGATCAAACGAAACGACGACCAGTGATTATGCCAGTGATTATGGAAGCAAGCCAACGCAATCGCCGCCGATAGTCATTGAAGAAAGCGGTTTGAAGTGCTACAATCATTAAGAAATGATAACCAAAGAGATGGAAGAGGAGAGTCAAGAAATGAACATTATTCGTGTCGCAAACGCTGAGGAAGGCGGAAAAAAAGCTTTTGAATTAATCAAAGAAGGCTTAACAAATGGGGCAAAGGTTTTTGGATTAGCAACAGGGAGCACACCAGAAACACTTTACAAAGAATTAGTTGCCAGTGAGTTAGATTTTTCTGATTGTATTTCTGTTAATTTAGATGAATATGTTGGTTTAGCAGGCGATAATGATCAAAGCTATCGCTACTTCATGAACCACCACTTATTCAACCAAAAGCCATTTAAAGCAACTTATGTGCCAAATGGTCAAGCAGAAGACTTAGCAGCAGAGTGTGCACACTACGAAAAAATTATTGCTGAAAATCCAATTGATGTTCAAATTTTAGGGATTGGCGAAAACGCGCATATTGGCTTTAATGAACCAGGGACGCCTTTTGATGCAAGAACTTCGGTTGTTGAATTAACCGAATCCACCATCAATGCCAACAAACGTAACTTTGAAAAAGTGGAAGATGTGCCAACAACGGCGATTTCAATGGGGATTGGGTCGATTATGGAAAGCAAAAAAATTATCCTTTTAGCTTTTGGTCCAGCAAAAGCCCAAGCAATTGCCGATACAGTGAATGGCCCGGTAACAACGGACGTGCCTGCAAGTATTTTACAAAACCATCCAGATGTAACCATCATTGTGGATGAGGCAGCTGCAAGTAAGCTTTAGCAATCAAAAAAAAGCATCATTTTAAAGATGATGCTTTTTTGATTTGTTAAAAAAGTTCTAAAAAATTCGAAATTTAGTGTTTAAAATGAACTTAAGTGTTTTGTTCGGTTTTAAGTTGAATTTCTAAAAAATACGTTAAAAAATCTACTGTTAAATGAATAATTCATAAAAAAAGCATGTTTTTTTTTGAAAAAATTCATGAAATGCCACAAAAGCCTGTTAATTTGGGTAGGTTTTTTGTATACTCAGTAAGAGTATGTTT
>CAYNOA010000010.1:0-19551 GCA_964398695.1 uncultured Enterococcus sp.
TCAGCCCAAATGGACTCCCCTTTGTGATTAGATTCTATTTAATTTTTTTGGTACAACTCCATCTTAGCACAAATTACTAAAAAGAACAGTTTTTTGTTTGTTTCAGTCTGTCTCAAGTTGAATAAAAAAAGGTATCCGTTTTAACTTTATTTGCTGAACTTCTTTCTTAGCCAGGCTCTTAAATTAGTTAAAACGCGCTTTTATCCCTCGTAAAAATTGAATTTTTTAAAGCCCTTTAATTGACTTTTACTACTAGATTCAAGACAATTAGAAAAAGGTGTTTTTTATTCTTTTAGATAGGGGAGATTATATGATTAAAGACTTGCTGAAACATGTCGGGCAATACAAAAAAGAAAGTCTCTTGACACCCTTTTTTGTGACGCTTGAAGTCATTTTAGATGTCATCATTCCATTATTAATGGCTTTGATTGTCGATCGCGGGATTAGTGCGAAAAATCAAGACAACATTTTATGGATTGGGTTAGCTTTATTAGTTAGTGCCATTTTGGCCTTACTCTTTGGGATGTTTTCAGCGCAATATGCGGCGACGGCTTCGGCGGGCTTTGCCAAAAACTTGCGGCAAAGTATTTTTGAAAACATTCAACAGTTCTCTTTTGCCAACATGGACCGCTTTTCAACACCAAGTTTAGTCACACGACTGACTACCGACGTGACCAATGTCCAAAATGCGTTTCAAATGACCATTCGGATTCTTGTACGTAGTCCCTTACTCTTCACTTTTTCACTCATTATGGCTTTTCGAATCAATCGCGATTTAGCCCTCATCTTTTTATATGTGGTGCCTTTTTTAACGATTAGTCTAGGGTTAATTATTTACTTTGCTCTGCCGGTATTTCAAAGCGTTTTTAAAATTTATGACCGCTTAAACCAAGTCGTGCAAGAAAACTTACAAGGGATTCGAGTCGTCAAGTCTTACGTAAAGGAAAAGCACGAAATCGAAAAATTTACGACCGTTTCGCAAAAAATCTATCGTTCTTTTTCAAAGGCCGAGCGCATTGTGGCTTTTAACCAACCGGTCATGCAATTTGCGATTTACAGTTGTTTACTGCTTATTTCATGGTTGGGGGCGCATTTAATTGTAAACGGCTCAATGACTACTGGAGAATTAATGAGTATGTTTATGTACTTAATGCAAATTTTAGTTTCGCTAAACCTGATGTCAATGGTTTTTGTCATGTTAATTATTTCGCGGCCTTCTGCTGAGCGCATTACAGAGGTTTTAAATGAACCAAGTGATTTAACCAATCCGAAGCAACCAGTCACCCATATTGAAAATGGCTCAGTGGTTTTTGAAAATGTCGATTTTAGTTATTCCGGCACTTCCGATAATCTCGTCTTAAAAAACTGCCATTTTACGGTTGAATCTGGCCAAACAGTTGGCATTATCGGCGGCACGGGGAGTGGGAAAACGAGCTTAGTGCAATTGATTCCACGTTTATACGATGCCACCAAGGGGACGGTCAAAGTAAGCGGGCGCAATGTCAAAGAATATTCTTTGGAACAGTTACGGGATAATGTCGCCGTTGTTTTACAAAACAATGTCTTGTTTTCTGGTACGATCAAAGAAAATTTACGGTGGGGAAAGCCTGATGCAAGCGATGAAGAACTCATCCGCGCTTGCCAACTTGCACAAGCCGATGAATTTATCCAACGCTTGCCTAAAGGCTATGATACCTATATTGAACAAGGTGGAACCAATGTTTCTGGTGGACAAAAACAACGCTTAACGATTGCGCGCGCCTTACTAAAACAACCGAAAATTTTAATTTTAGATGATTCAACGAGTGCCGTTGATACTAAAACCGATGCCTTGATTCAACAAGCTTTTTATGATTCGATTCCCGAAACAACCAAATTTATTATTGCGCAACGCATTCGTTCGATTGAAAGTGCCAACGTAGTGATTGTCATGGATGAAGGCGAAATTAATGGTTTTGGTCCGCCGAATGAACTTCTAGCCACCAATAAAATTTACCAAGAAGTTTACGAGTCGCAGCAGAAAGGATTTGGTGAAATGCATGAAGAATCCTAAGAAAAAAGCCAAAGCCCCCCTCAAAACTTTGCGTCGCTTACTAGCTTATTTAATGAAAGACTATCCTTGGCATTTATTGATTGTTACGCTATGTATATTTATGACCGCTTTTGCCACTGTAAAAGGTTCCCTTTTTTTACAAGTGGTCATTGACGAGCATGTCACGCCGATGCTTGCCGATCGAAACTTGACCCAATTTAACGGCCTAGTCAAAGCCGTCATTGTGATGGCTAGTATTTATGCCTTAGGAATTGGGACCTCGATTGTCTTTAACCAACTCATGGTAACCATTTCTCAAGGCACGCAAAAGAAAATCCGCGATGAACTATTCATCCACATGGAAAGTCTGCCTTTGGCTTATTTTGATACGCACCCCAAGGGCGACATCATGAGTCATTATACCAACGACGTGGACACGCTACGACAAATGCTTTCCCAAAGTGCCCCGCATCTTTTACAAGCCCTTGTTACGATTGTAAGTGTGTTTATCGCCATGTATTCCGTTAGTTTGCCTTTAACAATTTTTGCCCTCGTTGCCCTCGTTTTAATGCTTTTAACCATTCGTTTCATTAGCCGTTTGAGTGGGCAATATTTTGTGGCCCAACAACGAGCCTTAGGGGATTTGAATGGTTATATTGAAGAAATGATGTATGGGCAAAAAGTCGTAAAAGTTTTTAATCATGAAAAAATCGTTATCCATGATTTCACCGCACTCAATGAAACACTCACTGAAAATATAACCAAGGCCAATCGTTATGCCAATATTTTAATGCCGGTCATGATGAACTTGTTGAATATTCAATATGTTTTAATTGCCATCGTCGGCGGTTTATTAAGTATTCGCGGGATTGGCGGCTTAACGATTGGTGGGATTGCAGCTTTCTTACAACTAAGCCGTTCACTCAATATGCCGATTAGTCAAATTTCTCAACAAATTAATTTTATTATTATGGCTTTAGCTGGCGCAGAACGAATTTTTGCTTTAATGGATGAGACCCCAGAACTTGATGCAGGAGTCGTCACGCTAGTCAACGTTAACTATCTTGCTGGAAGCTTAGCCGAGTGCCAGACTCAAACGTGTCATTGGGCGTGGAAGATCCCCACAGAAAACGGGCAAGTGCGTTACGTGCCACTAACCGGTGATGTGCGCTTTCATCAAGTCGATTTTTCTTACAATCCTGAAAAGAAAATCTTGAAAAATTTATCACTCTTTGCTAAACCTGGTCAAAAAATTGCGTTTGTCGGGGCGACCGGGGCTGGTAAAACAACGATCATTAATTTAATTAATCGTTTTTATGAAATTGAGCAGGGCGAAATCCTTTATGACGGCGTCAATATTCAAACCATTAAAAAAGAATCTTTACGTCGTTCGCTAGGAATTGTCCTTCAAGATACCCACTTATTCACTGGAACAATCAAAGAAAATATTCGTTATAGTAAGCTAGATGCAACCGATGAAGAAGTCGTCGCTGCAGCAAAACTCGCCAATGCCGATTATTTTATCTCACATTTGCCACAAGGTTACGATACGGTCATTACTGGTGATGGTGAAGGGCTATCTCAAGGTCAGCGACAATTGCTCGCCATTGCGCGGGCTGCCATTTTTGATCCACCGGTGATGATCTTAGATGAAGCAACTTCTAGCATTGATACACGGACGGAGCGGATTGTTCAAGCTGGCATGGATGCTTTAATGCAAAATCGGACTGTTTTTGTCATCGCCCACCGCCTATCAACGATTCAAAACGCCGATGCGATTATTGTTTTAGAGCAAGGCGAAATTATTGAACGTGGCAACCACGCCGAGTTACTTGCTAAAAAAGGGACTTACTATCAACTAGCGACCGGACAATTAGAACTCGATTAAATGGCAAAAAGACCGTTCCAGCTACTTTTTTAAAGTAACTGGAACGGTCAATCTTTTATTTAGTCTAATTTTTCAATTGATTCAAATAATGGACTCACTGGTTTATTTTCGTGAATACGTTTAATCGCTTCACCCATTAATTGACCGACACTAATTTCATCAATTTTATCAATGCGGCATTCGTCTGGTAAGTTAATCGAATCGGTAATCACTAAGCGCTCAATCGCTGAATCTTGGATGCGTTGAATCGCTGGACCAGATAAAACGGGATGGGTACAAGAAGCGTAGACACTTTTCGCACCAGCTTCTTTTAAAGCATTGGCAGCTAAGGTAATTGTCCCTGCTGTGTCAATCATATCATCAATTAATACACAAGTTTTGCCTTCGACATGACCAATAATATTCATGACTTCCGCTACATTGGCTTTTGGGCGACGTTTGTCAATAATCGCAATTGGTGATTTTAAGAATTGTGCTAATTTGCGAGCGCGTGTTACCCCACCATGGTCTGGTGAAACAACGACAACATCATCGCCGACAATCCCCTGTTCTAAAAAGTAATTCGCAATTAAGGGTGCTCCCATTAAGTGGTCCACTGGAATATCAAAGAAACCTTGAATTTGCGCTGCGTGTAGATCTAAGGTAACCATGCGGTCTGCGCCAGCTTTTTCAATCATATTTGCGACAAGTTTAGCTGTAATTGGCTCACGTGAACGCGCTTTACGATCTTGACGAGCGTAACCATAGTATGGCATTACGACATTAATCGTTTTTGCACTGGCACGTTTTAAAGCATCAATCATAATTAACAATTCCATCAAATTATCATTAACGGGACTACTTGTTGATTGAATAATATAAACATGCGCACCACGGATACTTTCTTCAATGTTCACTTGAATTTCACCGTCGCTAAATTGTTTGACCGTACATTCACCTAATTCAACGCCAACTGCTGCGGCAATTTTTTCTGCTAACGGACGATTTGAGTTTAACGCAAAAATCTTTAATCTTGGATCAAAATAATGATTTGACATGGGAACCTCCACTTTCTTTTCCATTCCAATTAAAAAATGACTACTTTTACAAGACATCTTCCTCATAAATAGTAGTCATTTTTTTCTAATAAATCAAGTCATTTCCTAGGAATTATTGGAAATAAGGCAATTTCTTAGCAAATTCTTCTTTGTTTATTTGTTTTGCACGCGCAATTCCCATGGCAAACTCAGGAATATCTTTAGTAATCGTTGACCCAGCAGCAATAAAGGTATGGTCTTCAATGGTTAAAGGCGCGACTAAATTGGCATTTGACCCAATAAAGCTACGGTCACCAACCGTTGTACGATATTTTGACTTGCCATCATAGTTGACAAATACAACGCCACAACCGACATTAATGTCTTTACCTAAAGTCGCATCGCCCACATAAGTCAAATGGCCCACTTTCGTATTTTCGCCAATTTTGGCATTTTTAATTTCAACATAATTGCCAATATGCGCATCGGCACAAATTTCGGCGTTTGGACGTAAATGGGCGTAAGGACCCACATCAACGCCTGAATGAAGGCGGCTTTTTTCAACGACTGAAGCTTTAATTACAACTCGGTCAGCGAGTAGGCTATCAACAATTTGTGAGCCATTGGTAATAAAGCAATCTTCACCAATTTTTGTGGCACCTTTAATTACAACATTGCCTTCAATAACCGTATCACTGCCAATTTCAACTGCTGCATCAATATAAGTCGTGGCTGGATCAATTAACGTTACGCCATTTAGCATATGGTTTAAGTTGATTCTTTCACGCATCAGCTGGTTGGCTTGCGCTAAGGCCACTCGATCATTGACGCCTAAAGATTCGTTGAAATCTTCTGTTTGATAAGCAGCCACACTATGCCCTTGATTTTTCAAGATTTCGATAATATCAGTTAAATAATATTCGCCTTGGGCATTGTCTGTTTTTAAATTGGCTAAAGCGTCAAATAATAAGGCATTGTCAAAACAATAGGTGCCGGTATTGATTTCTGTGACACGGGCTTCTTCTGGTGTCGCATCTTTTTGTTCAACAATGCGATCAACGATGCCTACATGGTCACGAATAATTCGACCATAACCAGTTGGGTCTTGTGCTTGTGCGGTTAAAATCGTTGCGGAAGCATTTTTTCCTTGGTGATAATCAAATAAATTGTTTAAGGTTTCACTTGTTAAAAGAGGCGTATCTCCACTAATCACAAGCGTCGTTCCGGCTTTTCCTTCTAAGAATTTTGCTGCCTGTAAGACCGCATGCCCGGTTCCTAATTGCACTTCTTGTAAGGCGTATTGGCAACGTTCACCCAGTTGCTCTTTCACTTTATCGGCTCCATGCCCAACAATTGCCACTACTTGGGTTGGATTGGTTTTTGTTACTCGTTGTAAAATGTGCTCGACCATTGGCTGACCACAAACTGGATGTAATACTTTGTATAGTTTTGATTTCATGCGTGTGCCTTTACCGGCCGCTAAAATAATTGCATAACGCGCGCTCATAGCTCGTCCTCCCTTTTCTCTTTTGCTTTTTTAGTTTAGCCTATGTAGCAAGCTTTTTCAACAAAAGATTCAAAAAGTGGCCCGGTCAAGCCCTTATGGACTATTTAAAAAAACGCTGAATTTCTTGTTGCGCCGTTTCAACAGAGTCGGAGGCATGAATCACATTTTCAGTATGACTCAAACCATATGCTCCTCGAATTGAGCCACTTTCGGCCTGTAAGGGATTGGTGGCGCCAACCATTTTCCGAACGACTTCGATGACATTTTCACCGGATAAAATCAAGTATACGACCGGACCAGATGTCATGTAGGCCACCAGTTCTGGGAAAAAGGGACGATCAACCAAATGCTGATAATGGACCGCTAACAACTCAAGTGACAGCGTTTCCATTTTTAATGACTCAATCGTTAAACCTTTTTCTTCAAAACGTTGTATAATTTTGCCCACCAAACGACGCTTTACCCCATCAGGTTTTATGATAACCAATGTTTTCTCCATCTATTTTTTCCCCCTTAGATTTTTAAGTAACTAAAAAGAGGAAGTTTCCTTCCTCTTTTAGTTACTTCGATTATATTATGATTTATCCTTAGCGTCAAAGTAATTACCTGGAACAACTTTTATCGTCTTCGTTTGCGTGTCCACCGATTCAACAAATAGTAAAGAATTGTAATCGGCAATCGCGCGTTTTCCTTTAAAATTACCTTCTGCAAAAACGGTCACACCGACTAATTCTGCTTCAAACTCTTCAATTAAGCTTTGCATCCCATTAATGGTTCCGCCGCCTTTCATGAAGTCATCGACAACTAAAACACGTGAACCACGTTTTAAACTACGCTTTGAAAGCTCCATTTTCTCAATCCGTTCAGAAGAACCAGATACATAATTCACACTAACCGTTGAGCCTTCGGTGATTTTTGAATCACGACGAACAATAACGAAAGGCACATTTAAATAGTAGGCAACTGCTTGAGCAATTGGTACCCCTTTCGTCGCAACGGTCATGACCGCGTCTACCTTCTTATCTAAGTATTTAGAAGCAATAATGCGTCCAATTTCGCGCAGTAAGGCTGGATTGCCTAGCAAATCGGACAAATAAACGTAACCGCCGGGCAGTAAGCGATCTTGTTCCGATAATTGATTGGCTAGGTCTTGGATATAGGCCTTGGCTGCTGCTTCCTTAATCATTGGCACAAAAATAACGCCACCAGCTGCTCCTGGGATGGTATCTAAAATGCCTGTTCCTCGTTCTTTAAAAGTCTTCTTAATAATCGCTAAATCTTCACTAATCGAAGACTTGGCCGACTCGTAGCGTTTAGCGAAATATGTCAATGAAATTAATTGATGTGGATGATCTAATAAATAGTGAGTCATATCAATTAATCGTTCACTTCGACGAATTTTCAAAACCGTCAACTCCTCTTTTTGTTATTCTTAGTTATTATAGCCTTTTTTAATCTCTTTTTCGAGGATTTTCTTTAAATTGTTCGTAATTTCTTAACAACAAAATAAATCAGCTTAATAACTTTCGTTTTCAAGCTGATTGTGAAACTTCTTATTCTTTTTTTCGGCGATACAAAATCAGTCCTTGGCGTAAGAAACTAGCGACTAAAAAAATCAAAATGAAAATAATTGTAATCGTCGCACCTGGTGGTGTATCTAGATAATAAGAAGTGGTTAGCCCACTTAACATACCAACTAAACCAATAAAAATACTAATTAAAATTACTAGATTGAAACTTTTGCCAATTCGCATACTAATCGCTGCTGGTAAAACCATAATCGCTGAAATTAAAAGTGCGCCAGCAATCGGAATCATCACCGCAATAGCGACTCCGGTAAGTACATTAAAGATAATCGACATCCAACGAACCGGTAAGCCGTCAACATGGGCGGTGTCTTCATCAAAAGTCAAAACGTACATCGGTTTTTTAAATAATAATAAGGCCACTAGCGAAATAACAAACAACAGACCCAGTAACGCGACTTGTTCGGTTGTAATTGTAATAATTGAACCAAATAAATACGACTGCATGCTGACCATTGAGGACCCTTCGCTTAACTTCATTAATACTAAGGCGAGTGCTAAACCACCTGACATTAAGATGGCAATGGAAATCTCAGAATAGGTCTTGTACACATTGCGTAAATATTCTAGAATAACGGCCGCCACCACAACCGTTAAAATCGTTGTAAGCGTTGGGTTTAACTGAAGGAAAAAACCAAGAGCCACCCCTGCTAAGGAAACGTGGGAGAGTGTGTCTGCCATTAATGATTGACGCCGAATCACTAAAAAGACACCTAAAGTCGGCGCAATTCCAGCGATAAAGATGGCGGCAATAAAGGCTTTTCTCATGAATTCATATGAAAGCAACGCCACTGGGTATCCTCCTTTCGCACTAAACGAATTTGTCGATCGGCAAAGTTCTTAATTTCCTCATGATCATGGGTAATCATTAAAATCGCTTTTTGATGTTGATGTGCACTATGGCGCAACAAGCGATAAAATTCATTGCGGGATTGTTCATCCATTCCCGTTGTTGGTTCATCTAAAATAAACAAATCCGGATCGGTCGCAAAAATCCGAGCTAAACTAATGCGTTGTTTTTGGCCACCAGACAACTCTCCAATTCGTTTATGGCGCATTTCCCACATGCCAACTGCCTCGAGCGCCTTTTGGACATGTTCGTGATCACGTGGCGTCAGCTTTTTGAACCAACGACCACGTGGGTAACGCCCTGAACGGACTAGCTCCAGTACCGTACTTGGAAAACCTGCATTAAAAGAGGCGATTTGTTGGGGGATATAACCAATACTTAATTTTTTTCCTTCAATATTCGTTTTGGCAAGCATGATATTGCCTTTTGCTGGTTTTAACAAACCTAGCGTGGCTTTGACTAAAGTTGATTTGGCTGCACCATTTTCACCAGTTAAAATAACGAATTCCCCATCTTCTACGTAATAGGTAACGTCCATTAAAACAGGTTCATCTTCGTAATAAAAGGTCAAATCTTTGACATCAATGTAACGCATGATCCACCTCCTAGTGAATACTTAATTGTAACGCTTCTAAATTTTTACGCATCGTTGAAAGATAATTCTCACCAGCTGCTTGTTGTTCTTTGGTTAAACTTTCAATCGGCGATAAGACGGCTAGCTCAACCCCGGTTTCTTTGGCTAAAGTTTGGGCGACTTTTGAAGAAGCATTGTCTTCAAAGTAAATAACTGAAATTTGATGGTCTTGAACAAAATGTTTCAGTTCGGCTAAACGACTCGGGGAAGGCTCCTCCTCTGATGACAGACCCGCAATCGATTCTTGCGTTAAATCATAACGTTTGGCAAAGTAACTAAACGCTGCATGTTGTGTGACAAACGTTCGGTTTTGGGCATTGGCAAACGCCGCTTGAATGTCTCGATCTAGTTGTTCGAGTTGCGTTAAGTAACTTTGCGCTTGTTGTGAAAAGACCGTTTTTTTCTCAGGAAACTGCTCCGAAAGGGCCTCTCGAATCGTCTCAACTTGGATTTTAGCTAAAACGGGATCGAGCCATACATGTGGATCGGCATGATGCACATGACTGTCGCCTTCTTCTGCATGGTCAGCGGCCATTTCCCCTAAGGGCATTAATTCAATTGCACGAGAAGCTTCAATGACTTGCATTTTACTTTGATCAAAGTTACTCGTCGCATTTTCCATCCAAGTCTCAAATTCATGACTATTATACACAATCGCATCGGCTTCAGACATTTTAGCAATGGCTTTGGCACTTGGCTCATAATCATGGGCTTCGGTACCCGCTGGTATCAATAATTCGACTTCTCCTGCCTCTCCAACCACTGCTTTGGTAAATTCATACATGGGGTAAAAAGTTGCGACAACCTTAATTTTATCATTGTTTGCTTGATTTTTGTTTTCAGATGCTCCACAAGCGCCTAAGATTAAACTTGCGAATACGAATGAACCAATCAATAATTTTTTTTTCATCTTTTTCCTCTTTCTTGAATCATTTTTATAAATCGTAACCGTTACGATTTAACTCTCGAGAAATAATTTAGCAAATTTTTAAACCTTCGTCAAGAAAAAAAGAAAAAATAGCTCAAATAGATCGAAGCCGTCGCCGAATCTATTCGCGCTATTTAGTATGTCCTCGCTTTAGTCCGCCGCTTGTCTTTGAATCACGGGCTTATTTTAAGGTCCGAACGAGATAAACCTCGTCACAAAAACCTTTCAATGCATTATAAATTCGTTGCGCCCGGGAATGTTGTTTGCATAAAGCAAACACCGTTGGGCCGCTCCCACTCATTAACGCAATATCTGCGCCATATTTCATCATACGGTCTTTAATTTGTTGGACGACTGGGTAACGCGGAATGGTAATCCCTTCCAAACTATTCCCCATTTGACTAAGCATCTCTTCATAGTCTTGCGCTAAAATGGCTTGGGATAAGGCCTGCATATCCGGATGCTCCAATGTATCTAAGCGTACTTGTTGAAAAATTTTGCGCGTGGATACACTAATTTTAGGTTTCACTAACACCACCCAACATTGCGGCATCGGGACTAAGGGTTTAACGATTTCACCTTTACCCCCAATAAAAGCCGTTGTTCCATGTAGGCAATAGGGTACGTCGGTGCCAATTTCGACACCAATTTCAATCAATTCTTCTAAAGATAAATTTAAATGCCATAAGCGATTCATCCCGCGTAAAGCGGCGGCGCAATCCGTACTCCCACCGCCCAAACCAGCCGCCACGGGAATCTTTTTTTCAATCGAAATTTTAATCCCCTTGGTAATTTTGTAGCGTTCTTTCAGCATAAAAGCCGCTTGATAGACATTATTTCGTTTATCGACGGGTAAAAAAGCTTTATTTGTCTCGATTAAAATTTGATCGGTCGGAATTTCTTCTAAAACTAAACGATCGGCCAAATCCACACTGGACATCACCATCTCAAGTTCGTGATACCCATCTGTTTCACGCTTATATAAAACATCCAAGCCTAAATTAATTTTAGCTGGTGCTCTTTCAATTATCTCCATTTTCATCACCTACTCGCTACTTCAAATCCTTTTATTTATTCTATCATAGCAGAAAAATACTGTATAGTTTGTTACGAGTGATTTGTTTGCGATTCAAAGGTGTTTCCCTCTTTTTGCACACGAAAAAACACTACTCTTGGCAATTTTACCAAAAGTAGTGTTTTTTGTTTAAGCTTGAATCACAAATTCGCCCAGTGGTTGGCTAGTGGTAACTGAGCCGATTGTTGCTAAATTTAAATGCGTCATTTTTTCTGCATTTGTCATCACCACCATAATATCCGTGGCTTTCCCGGCAGCGGTCACACGTGTTAAATCCATTTCGGCTAGTAGCGTACTTGGGGTTACCTGCTCCCCTTCTTTCACATGAATCCGAAACGGTTCGCCTTTTAATTCAACGGTATCTAACCCCATATGGACCAAAATTTCCGCTCCTGTTTTTGTTAACAAACCTAGGGCGTGTTTGGTTTCAAAAATACTCGTTACCGTGCCGGTGACAGGCGCATAAACTTTTTCAGTTGTTGGCACAAGCGCATAACCATCACCCATCATTTTTTGTGAAAAAACAGGATCGGCCACCTCTGCTAAAGGAATTACCTGGCCGGTACCGACTGCGTAAAAAGGTTCAAGCTGTGCTTGGGTTGGAGAATTGACCACAGCTTTAACGTCTGGCGTGGTGGCAACAAGTGGTGCATCCGCTACAAGGGCAGCGTTTTTATTGAAAATGCCTTGTTTTTCAAAAAGAAGGGTTAAGAAAAAGGGCACAACTATCGCAATTCCCATTGCCAGGGTAAAGGCCAACCAACCGCCGCCTTCTTTACCGTTAATGGCTAAAATCCCGGGTAGACCTCCAACCCCAATCGCATTGGCGCGCACACCCATTAGGTTACTAAACATTCCCGCAAAACCCGAACCAATCATCGCAGCCACAAAAGGATAGACATATTTTAAGTTAATCCCAAACATCGCCGGCTCGGTCACCCCAAGGTAGGCTGAAATCGCAGATGGGATTGAAACTTGTTCTTCTTTTTTATTGCCACGATGTAAAAAGATAATCGCTAACACCGCCGAACCTTGGGCAATGTTTGATAAAGCAATCATTGGCCATAAATTCGTTGTTGTATAGGTCGCAATTAATTGCATATCAATCGCATTACTCATATGATGCAGCCCTGTAATGACGAGCGGTGAATAAAGCATGCCAAAAATAAAACTAAATAACCAACTAAAGGAAGAAGTTAATCCAGCATTCACTACTTTTGAAATCAAATCACCGAGCCACCAACCAATTGGGCCTAAAATCGCATGTGCCGCGATAATCGTTGGCAATAAAGCAAACAAAGGGACAAAAATCATCGACACCGCTTCAGGAATTCGTTTTCTAAAGAAAATTTCTAAATAAGCGAGCAAGAAACCAGCGAGCATCGCTGGAATTACTTGGGCTTGATAGCCAATTTTATCCATTTGGAAAAAACCAAAATCCCAAAAGGGAATATCCGCTGCAGCTGTTCCTGGTACGGCATAGGCATTCAATAATTGCGGTGAAACTAAGGTAATCCCTAAAATAATCCCTAAAATTTGTGTCGTTCCCATTTTACGCGTAATACTCCACGTGATACCGACTGGTAAGAAATGGAAAATCGCTTCGCCTGGTAGCCATAGGAAATCATTGACGCCCTGCCAAAAGACCGAACGCGAAACAATCGTCGCACCATTAAAATCAATTTCGCCTAAAACATTTCGAAAACCTAAAATTAACCCCCCAACAATAATTGCTGGAATAATCGGTGTAAAGATTTCAGCTAAAACGGCAATGGCTCTTTGGAAAGGATTTTGATTTTGTTTGGCCAAGACTTTCCCTTGTTCTTTTGAAACGCCTTCAATCCCTGAATAAGCTGTAAACTCGTTATAGAAAGTGCTTACATCATTCCCGATAATTACTTGAAATTGACCAGCATTGGTAAACATCCCTTTGACACTTGCTAAATCCTCAATGGCTGCTTCATTGGCTAAGCTTGGATCATTTAACACAAAACGCATCCGTGTCGCACAATGCGTCACCGCCGCAATATTTTCTTTGCCTCCGATGTAATCTAGCAACTTCACCACGTCTTCATGATACTTTGCCACCTTTTTTCCTCCTTTTCATTTGTATATACATGTTTCTTTTCACAGGCTTATCTTAACCGCAACTCAGAAATAATGCAAGCGTTTTTCATTATTTTTTTTATTCTACTTTTTTACTTGTAATTGTTTTCAAGTTCGATTATACTCGACATGTATAGACAAGCAGAGAGGAGTTATTTTTATGCTTTTGGCACACATCACTGCGCAAGCACAAAATTGGGCGGTCCAATTAAGTAATGGGCAACAAAAAAGTTTTCCTAGTAATCACCTGGCGGCTTTCACCCATTGGTTGCAGGAACAAAAAGTGGTCGGTGGAAGCACCGCACAAAAATACTTACTACAACTAGAAAAAGAAACCAAGTCTTTGGATCAATACTTGACGGAGACCTTAAACTTGCCTTTTATTGTTGGTACACTTGAAAATTGGCCAGAAAAAATAAAAGAGCTAGCTTGGAAATTTACGTATGAAGGCTATCAACCCGGGAAAGATGAGTATTCGGTCGAGTCCTTACTAACCGTCGGCAATGGGTATTTAGGGGTACGCGGAACGACCCCTGAAATGGAAATTTGTCCCGAAAATTACCCAGCCACTTATTTAGCAAGTCTGTATAATACGGTCGAATCCCCTGTTGGCCAACAAAGCGTCGCAAATGAAGATTTCGTTAATATCCCGAATTTACAAAAAATGTACTTGCTGATTGATGGCGAGAAAATTGATTATGCCAATAATCAATTGCTAGCCTTTACACGTGAGCTCCATTTAAAAACCGGGTTATTTCAAAGCTCAGCCGTGATTGAAACCAAACAAGGCAAACAAATTAAAATTGAAACTCAGCGCTTTGCCAGTATGGCCGACGTAAAACAGCTTCACCTGACTTATCGTTTTACGCCCTTAAACTTTTCAGGTGATCTTCTCTTTGTTTCTGAAGGCGATGCCAGTGTCTACAACTTTAATGTGGCGCGTTACCGCGATTTAACTCGGCAGCATTTGACTCAAATCACGCTCTATGAAGAACAAGCGCGTATGGCTGTCGATGCTTTTACGAGTCAGTCCAATATTTTAATCCGCCAACAAAGCCTTTTACGCAGTGACACCCAAGACTTAAGGGCTTTAAAAAATGAAGTAAAGGACTTTAAAGTCACGCAAACACTCGCAATGACGGTCAAAAAAGGCGAAACACAACACTTTGAAAAAGTTCTTTTGATTGAACAATACCGACCAGAAGTTAGCCTTCCTAGCTTTGCTTGGCACCAAACGCTACCGGCTTTCGCAGAAGCTTTTGCGTCCTCACGACTTGCTTGGGCGCAACTTTGGCAAAAAGCCGAAATGGTCGTTGAAGGCGACCTCATGTCACAAAAACTCATTCACTTGCATACCTATCATTTACTCGTTGCTGCTTCCCCGAATGGCAATCACCAGTTAGATGCGAGTATTACCGCCCGAGGTTTACACGGCGAAGCTTATAGGGGGCATATTTTTTGGGATGAATTGTTTATCTTACCTTTTTATTTCAACCATTTCCCAGAAACGGCCAAAGAAATTTTACGTTACCGCTACCGTCGTTTAGCAAAAGCCAAAGAAAATGCCCAAGCAATTGGCTTAAAAGGTGCGATGTATCCGTGGCAATCGGGCTTAGATGGCAGCGAACAGTCACAAAAATTACACCTTAATCCGATTAGCGGCAAATGGAAAGAAGACCACTCACGTTTACAACGACATGTTTCTTTAGCCATTGCTTACAATGTTTGGCAATATTACCAACAAACTCAGGACCAAGCCTTTATGCAAGAAGCTGGTTTAGAAATGTTATTGGAAATTGCCCATTTTTGGCAAAGCTTAGCCCACTATGACGAAAAAACGAAGCGCTATACCATTGCAGGTGTCATGGGTCCGGATGAATTTCATGAAAGTTATCCCAATGCGCAAGAAGGCGGCTTAAAAAATAATGCCTATACCAATATGATGGTTGTTTGGTTATTTGAAACCATTGCCAAACTACAAGTAACCTTTGAGCCGACTTCCTTGGACCCAGTGCTAGAAAAAACGCAAATGAGTCCGCAAATTTTAAATGAGCTTGAGCAGATGAAACATCACCTCACCCTGGAAATAAATCCCACCGGCGTGATTGCTCAATTTGAAGGGTATTTTGACCTCGCCGAACTCGATTGGGATGCCTACCGTAAAAAATATGACAATATTTACCGAATGGATCGCATTTTAAACGCAGAAGGCAAATCGGCTGATCAATACCAAGTCGCCAAGCAAGCCGATACCTTAATGGTCTTTTATAATTTAGCCAAAACTCAAATTGACCAAATCTTAAACGACTTAAACTACCACTTGCCGGCCGATTACTTAGAAAAAAACTTAGCTTACTACTTAGCAAGAACCTCACATGGTTCCACCCTTTCACGGATTGTTCATGCGAAATTAGCTTCTCTAGCCAACCAACCCGCTTTGGCTTGGCAACTTTATCAAGAAGCCCTTTATTCTGATTATCGTGATATTCAAGGTGGTACCACTGCTGAAGGCATTCATGCGGGCGTGATGGCTGCAACACTAGATATCCCCGTGACAACTTTTGCTGGTGTCGATTTGCGTCAAGATAACATCATCATCCAGCCAAATTTACCAACGAATTGGACAAGCCTGGCTTTTCGTTTCACATGGCGGAAAATCGACTTTCATTTACACCTTCGTCACGACACTTTGACGCTAACGGCTAGTGAAGATTGTGCTTGTTGCTTTTTCACCGAAACAATCCACTTACAAAAAAACCAAACCAAAACGATCACTTATTAAGGAGTCTCTACATATGAAAAAAGGATTTATTTTTGACTTAGATGGCGTCATTACAGATACAGCCAAATACCACTATTTAGCTTGGAAAGATTTAGCCACTTCCATTGGGATTGAAATTGATTTAGTGTTTAATGAGCAACTAAAAGGCATTAGCCGAATGGATTCCCTTGAACGAATTTTAGCGCATGGGGGAAAAGAACAAGACTTCACCCTAGCGGAAAAAGAAGCTTTTGCCCACCAAAAAAATACCCATTACGTCGAGTTATTACAAGCCTTAACCCCGGCAGATTTATTACCTGGTGTCAAAGTTTTCTTAGACGCAGCCAAAAAAGCGGCGATTCCTTGTGCGATTGCCTCTGCTTCTAAAAATGCGCCTTTTATTTTAGATAAATTAGCAGTCACCGATTATTTCCAAGCAATTGTCGATCCTGCTAGCTTAAAAAACGGAAAACCCGATCCAGAAATCTTCTTAAAGGCAGCCAATTTACTTGGTATTTTACCCGAAGAAGCGATTGGTTTTGAAGATGCCCAAGCTGGACTTGACGGTATTAAAGCGGCCAATATGTATGCGATTGGCGTCTTTTCAGGTGAGGCGCTTCATGGTGCAGATCTCCTCGTTGACCGACTTGACGAACTGAATGTTCAAGACTTAATTAATTCATAACTAAGCGTTTGCAATTGCTCTTAGACCTCGTTATAATAGGCTCGAAAGAGGGATGAAAATGAATAAATTTAAAGAAATTTCCTTAGATATCGAAAAAAAAATTTTAAATAAAGAATATCCACCCCATACCTTATTACCAAGTGAAAAGCAATTGATTGAAATTTATGGCGTCTCACGCGAAACTATTCGTAAAGCTTTAAATTTATTACGCAATGCCGGCTATATTCAAAAAAAACAAGGTAAAGGATCCATTGTTTTAGACATCAATCGTTTCGATTTTCCAATTTCTGGCTTGACGAGTTTTAAAGAATTACAAGATACGCAAAATATTCCAAGCGAAACGATTGTCGTTGAACTCGAAAAAACAAGGGTGACAACGGCCCTGCAAGAAGTCACCGAATGGCCGCTTGGAGCCGAAGTTTGGAAGTTAGTTCGCCAAAGAAAAATTGATGGCGAAGCGGTCATTTTAGATACGGATTATCTATTAACGAGTATCATTCCTGAATTACCCCAAGAAAAAGCGGAGGAATCCATCTATGCTTATTTTGAGGAAGTGCTAGGTCTAGAAATTGCCTATGCCCAAAAAGAGATTACGATTGAACCGGTAACAAATGAGGTCAAAGCTTTACTAAACTTGCATCCCAACGATACACAAGTGGTCATTGTTCGCAGTTTAGTTTATTTAGAGGATACTCGTTGTTTCGAGTATACCGAATCGGTCCATCGGCTTGATAAATTCCGCTTTGTCGACTTTGCGCGCCGGAAGAAAATTTAAGTTTTGCTTGAACAAAAAAAACCTGAAGAAATAAATCTTCAGGTTTTTTGCTATGCTCACTATTTCGCGTAATCCGTCGCTCTTGTTTCACGAATGACGGTTACTTTAATGTTGCCTGGATAATCCAGTTCTTCTTCAATTTTCTTACGAATATCACGAACTAAACGCACGGCTTCTAAATCAGAAATTTCTTCTGGTTTAACCATGACGCGAACTTCACGACCCGCTTGAACCGCAAAACTATAATCAACGCCCGCAAAGCTATTGGAAATTTGCTCTAAGTTTTGTAGACGTTTGATATAGTTTTCTAAGGACTCACTACGCGCACCTGGACGAGCTGCAGATAGCGCATCGGCGGCCGCGACAAGAACAGAAATCACCGAGGTCGCTTCAGTATCTCCATGGTGAGAAGCAATGGCATTAATTACCGTTTTGTTCTCTTTATATTTTGCTGCTAGTTCTGCACCAATTTGAACGTGTGAACCTTCGATTTCATGATCGAGCGCTTTTCCGATATCATGTAACAAGCCGGCGCGTTTGGCTAAAGCTACGTCTTCACCAAGTTCTGCCGCTAATACCCCGCTTAATTTTGCCACTTCAATCGAGTGTTTTAAGACATTTTGACCATAACTCGTTCTAAAACGTAAACGACCAATAATCTTAATTAAATCTGGATGTAGCGTGTGGGCGCCGACTTCAAAAGCCGCTTGCTCACCGTATTCACGAATGCGTTCATCCATTTCTTTGCGTGATTTTTCCACGGTTTCTTCAATTCGTGCCGGGTGAATCCGACCATCTTGAATCAGTTTTTCTAAGGTCATTCGCGCAATTTCACGACGAATTGGATCAAAGCCAGATAAAACAACCGCTTCGGGTGTGTCATCAATAATTAAATCAATTCCGGTTAATGTTTCGAGTGTCCGAATATTGCGTCCTTCACGACCAATGATTCGACCTTTCATTTCATCATTTGGCAAGGTTACGACAGAAACCGTCGTTTCAGATACTTGATCGGCCGCACAACGCTGAATGGCAAGTGATAATAAGTTTTTCGCTTTACGATCCGCTTCTTCTTTGGCTTTTCGTTCTGACTCTTTGACCATGATTGTTAATTCATGGCTGAGTTCTTCTTCTGTTTCTTGCATGATGATTTCTTTGGCTTGTTCTTTTGATAACGCCGCAACTTTTTCAAGTTCGCTCTTTTGTTCTTCAATTAATTTTGTTACTTCACTTTCTCGCTCTTCAATTAATTGTTGTTTGTCACTAAGTTTACCTTCTTTTGAAACGAGTGACTGTTCACGTTTATCTAAAGAAATGTCTTTTCGATCGAGTACTTGTTCTTTTTGTAGTAAGCGATTTTCTTGTGCTTTTAATTCAAATTTGCTTTCCTTCAACTCACTTTCTATTTCGGAACGATACTTCTGATTCTCTTCTTTAGCTTCTAACAACGCCTCTTTTTTTAGGGTTTCTGCATCACGTTCTGCCGTTTGTAAAACTGCTGCAGCCGTCTTATTGGCTGCAATTAACTCTTGTTCGCGACGAACTTTTTCTTTGTTTGCATAAACAAGTCCTAAACCAAGACCGACAATTAAACCGATGATAGCGAGGAGAATGTTAAGTCCCATTGGTGAATCACCTCCATACTATCTGTCTTATTTTTTGTAGTTTTTTGTAGTTTTTTGATAAACATCACAATTAAACAATTATC
>CAYNOA010000011.1:0-19007 GCA_964398695.1 uncultured Enterococcus sp.
ACGCTTGAAAGCAATCAACGTAATGGAAGAAAATGGCACTTTTGAAGTCCTTCCTAAAAAAGAAGTGGCTGGCTTAAACAAAGAACGTGAACGCTTAGAGAAATTCTTAGGCGGTATCGCTGATATGCCAAGAATTCCAGACGTAATGTACGTGGTTGACCCTCGTAAAGAACGTATTGCGATTCAAGAAGCTCGTAAATTAAATATTCCAATCGTTGCAATGGTTGATACAAACTGTGATCCAGATGAGATCGATGTTGTTATCCCATCAAACGATGATGCAATCCGCGCAGTTAAATTAATTACTGCAAAAATGGCTGATGCATTTATCGAAGCAAATCAAGGTCAAGACCAAGTTGCTGAAGAAGACTTTGTAGTAGAAGTAGACGTTGAAAATGCAACTTCAATCGAAGAAATCGTTGATGTTGTTGAAGGAAACAACGCTTCAGCTGAATAATTGAATGCATAACTAAGCGAGCTGTTTCAAGGGCTAGGCGCAAAGCCTTAACACTCTTTGAAACAGCTTTTTTTAAAAAATTACGAAATAATCAGGAGGAAACAAAGATGGTTCAAATCTCAGCTAAATTAGTAAAAGAATTACGCGACATGACTGGTGTCGGCATGATGGACGCTAAAAGAGCGTTAGTTGAAGTAGAAGGTGACATCCAAAAAGCAGTTGACCACTTACGTGAAAAAGGAATGGCGAAAGCAGCTAAGAAAAATGATCGTATTGCAGCTGAAGGTTTAGCAGCCGTTGCCGTTAATGGAAACGTTGCAGCGATCGTTGAAGTAAACTCAGAAACGGACTTCGTTGCGAAAAACGAAATGTTCCAAGAATTGGTAAAAGAATTAGCTGACTTAGTCGCTACACACAAACCAGCCGACATGGAAGCAGCAATGGCTTTACCTGCGTCTAAAGGTACAGTAGAAGAAACATTAATCGAAGCAGCCCAAGTCATTGGTGAAAGAATTAACTTCCGTCGTTTCCACTTAGTTGCAAAAACAGATGCCGATGCATTTGGTGGATACTTACACCAAGGTGGCCGAATTGCAGTATTGGCTCTTCTTGAAGGAACAACGGATGAAGAAGCAGCAAAAGACGTAGCGATGCACGTAGCAGCAATTAACCCTCGTTACGTTGATGAGTCTCAAATTCCAGCAGAAGAACTAGAACACGAAAAAAATATCTTAACAGAGCAAGCCTTGAATGAAGGCAAACCAGCGAATATTGTTGATAAAATGGTGGTTGGTCGTTTAAGCAAATTTAAAGCAGAAATCTCATTAGTGGATCAACCATTTGTTAAAGATCCAGATATGACTGTCGAAAAATTTGTTGCTTCAAAAGGTGGAAAAGTGAAATCATTTACTCGTTTTGAAGTCGGCGAAGGTATCCAAAAACGCGAAGAAAACTTTGCGGAAGAAGTAATGAGCCAAATTAAAAAATAATTCTATTTTGAAAGAGATAGGATGGGAACGCATTTTGACATGCGCTCCCTTTTTTTAGGAAATTTTTAGGAAATGACTGCTATAATGAATTGACTATGCTACAATAGAGGCAGAGAAATTACGGAGGAATCATCATGCAAAAACCAAAATATCAACGAGTAATCTTAAAATTAAGTGGCGAGGCGTTAGCAGGCAATGAAGGCTTTGGCATCAACCCACCAACGATCCAAGAATTTGTAAAAGAATTAAAAGCCGTTCACGAATTAGGGGTTGAACTGGCAATTGTGGTTGGCGGTGGCAATATTTGGCGTGGTCAAATTGGTGCGCAAATGGGAATGGAAAGAGCGCAAGCCGATTATATGGGGATGTTAGCAACCGTAATGAATGCTTTAGCGCTACAAGATACCCTTGAAAATGCTGGAGTACCAACACGCGTGCAAACTTCGATTGACATGCGTCAAATTGCGGAACCGTACATTCGTCGTCGGGCGGAACGCCACCTTGAAAAAGGCCGAGTAGTCATTTTTGCCGGCGGAACAGGAAATCCTTATTTCTCTACGGATACAACCGCGGCATTACGTGCAGCAGAAATTAATGCAGATGTCATCTTAATGGCGAAAAATAACGTTGATGGTGTTTACTCTGCAGATCCAAAAATTGATCAAGCAGCAGTTAAATTTGAAGAATTAACGCACTTAGAAGTGATTTCTAAGGGATTGCAAGTGATGGATTCTACAGCAAGTTCTTTAAGCATGGACAATGACATCCCATTGGTTGTCTTTAATTTAAATGAACCAGGGAATATTCAACGTGCAGTAATGGGCGAAAATATTGGAACGACAGTAAGGGGGAAATAACATGGTAGATACAATTTTTAACGAAACAAAAGAGAAAATGGATAAAACAGCAGAAAGTCTACAAAGAGAATTAGGTCAAATTCGTGCTGGACGCGCGAATGCAAGTCTTTTAGATCGCATTTCAGTGATTTATTATGGGGCACCCACACCATTAAATCAAATGGCTTCAATTACGATTCCAGAAGCACGAGTGTTGATGATTACACCTTTTGACAAGTCAATTTTAAAAGATGTGGAAAAAGCTATTTTGGCTTCAGATTTAGGAATCACGCCAACAAATGATGGCAATGTGATTCGTTTAGTGATGCCACAATTAACGGAAGAACGTCGGAAAGAACTGGCAAAAGACGTGAAAAAATCAGCTGAAAATGCTAAGATTGCTATCCGTAATGCGCGTCGTGATGCGATTGATGCCTATAAGAAACAAGAAAAAGCCAGCGAAATTACCGAAGATGATTTGAAAAACTCTGAAAAAGAAATTCAAACATTAACTGACGATAGCGTGAAGAAACTAGACGCCATTGCAGCAGAAAAAGAAAAAGAGTTATTAGATATTTAATGGTTATTTAGCGGTTGTGCTAGGAGTGTTCAGCTTCAAGAAACAAGAAGGAAATAACAAAAAATTGCTCTTCAAATTTTTATTATTCTCGAATTATGTGCCGAAGAAGCTACTTCTGGCACACCGTTTGTTCCTAAATAAGGGGTTGTGACTTACTTTTGTCACAGCCCCTTTGTTTTTTTGAGGAAAGCATAAAAATAAGCGCGTCTGACCGAGGGATAAAAGAAAAAATTCGAATAAAAACATATTTATAAATTATTCTGAAGTTTTCTTTTTAGATAGGCATTCTTTTCGTTTATTGCTATAATAGTTTAGATGACTTGAATGAAGTACAAGCTGAAAAGGAGGAAAGCTGAATGTTGCGTTTTTTACCGCAAAAAAATAAATTTATTGCTGAAGAAAGCGAATTTTCTTTTTCAAAAGAATTACCAATTCCAAAGCATATTGCAATTATTATGGATGGGAATGGTCGTTGGGCTCAAAATCGACGTTTACCACGAGTTGCTGGGCATAAAGAAGGCATGGAAACCGTTAAAAAAATTACCAAACATGCCTCAAAGTTGGGGGTAAAGGTATTAACTCTTTACGCTTTTTCAACTGAAAATTGGAAACGTCCCAATGAAGAAGTGAATTTTTTAATGCAGCTACCGGTTGATTTTTTTGATACCTTTGTTCCAGAATTGAAAAAAGAAAATGTCCGGGTTGAAGTGATGGGCTATAAAGAATTTTTGCCAAAACATACACAAGATGCGGTTGAAAGAGCCATTGAAGAAACCAAAGAGAATACCGGTTTAATCTTAAACTTTGCCCTTAACTATGGTAGTCGAGCGGAGATTATTACCGCGATTCAAAACTTATACGTTGAATTACAAGAAAACCAAAGTGAAATCGGTGAAATTACCGAAGAAGTGTTTGATAATTATTTAATGACTGGGTTTTTAGACAAGCATTTAAGAGACCCTGAGCTAGTGATTCGAACAAGTGGCGAGGAACGCATTAGTAACTTTTTACTTTGGCAAATTGCTTATAGTGAATTATTTTTTACAAAAGCTTTTTGGCCTGATTTTGATGAAGTTGCTTTGGAAAGCGCGATTGCTAGTTATCAAAATCGAGATCGCCGGTTTGGGGCCGTGAAAAACGAGGAGGAATCGACATGAAGCAAAGAGTCATTACGGCGGTTGTTGCTTTAGCATTATTTATCCCTATTATTTATTTTGATTTTGGTGGTGTTTCTGTAGGATTGTTAGCCGCTCTTTTAGCTGGTGTAGGCGTCTATGAATTATTCCGTATGAAAGGTTTGACTTTACTTAGTTTAGAAGGCGGTTTTGCATTGGTGGGGGCTTTCATTTTAGCTTTACCAAGCGACCCGTGGTTTAACTTTTTACCAGAAAAAACCGATAAGTTTATGTTGTTTTATTTAATTGTTCTGTTGTTGCTAGGAATCTCGGTTATTTCAAAAAATACTTATACCATTGATGAAGCAGGCTTTCCGATTTTAGCCAGCTTGTATACAGGTGTTGGTTTCGGCGCTTTTGCTGATGCGCGTAAAGAAAGCTTAGTTGTTTTATGCTTTGGCTTGTTCATTGTCTGGGCAACTGATATTGGCGCTTATATGGTTGGTCGAGAATACGGGAAGAAAAAATTATGGCCCGAAATTTCACCCAATAAAACAATTGAAGGCGCAGCCGGGGGGATTGTAAGTGCCGTTGTTGTAGCAATTGTCTATTTAATTGTTTTTCCTGGAAAAACGTACTTCGGTTATAGTTCTTTTGTTTTAGTCTTACTGACAGCGATTTTATCAATCGTAGGTCAATTTGGCGATTTGGTTGAATCGGCCATTAAAAGACATTACGGGGTGAAAGATTCAGGAATTATTTTACCTGGCCATGGCGGGATTTTAGATCGCTTCGACAGCTTGTTATTTGTCTTCCCAATTATGCATTTATTTGGTATTTTTTAAGATAAATCTTTAAAGAAAACATGGTCGTTTTTCCATAAAACACCATGTTTTTTTAAATTATGATTACAAAGTGGGAGAAGAATTGTGTAATTTCTTGGTTATGATAAAATAGTGGAGAGGTTGCTCTTTATTTACGTATTTATAACAAATGATATTGAAAGTGAGGAAAATATATGAAGACATTATTAACGTTTTTAATTGTCTTCTCTGTAGTCGTTGTTATTCATGAACTGGGTCACTTTTACTTTGCAAGAAGAGCGGGCATTTTGGTTCGTGAATTTGCGATTGGTATGGGGCCGAAAATTTTTAGCCATCAAGGCAAAGATGGGACTGCTTATACCATTCGGGCATTACCGATGGGTGGTTATGTGCGAATGGCTGGCTACGATGAGGAAGAAGAATTAAAACCTGGCACACCGATTAGTTTGCTGATTGATGAAAATGGGGTCGTGACGAAAATCAATACAAGTAAAAAGGTACAATTAGAAAATAGTGTACCAATGGAGTTTATTCGCCAAGATTTAGTGGACGAATTAACGATTACTGGGTTTATGAATGGGGATGAAAGTCAAACGGTGACTTACCCAGTCGCTCATGAAGCCTTTATTATTGAAGAAGATGGCACGCAAGTTCGAATTGCGCCAAGAGATGTACAATTTCAATCGGCAAAGCTTTGGCAAAGAGCTTTAACCAATTTTGCGGGACCGATGAATAACTTTATTCTAGCTTTTATTTTGTTTTTAGGGATTGTCTTTGCTCGAGGGGGTGTCGTTGATCCAACCTCAACAATTATTAGCGGGGTGAGCGCCGATGGACCTGCAGCGGTTGCCGGGATGCAAGCTGGTGATGAAATTCTAGCAATTAATGCGGTATCGGTCACCGATTGGGAGCAAGTTCGTACCCAAATTCAGGCACATCCGAAAGAAGAATTGACAATTGAAATCTTACGTAATGGGCAAAAAAAGACGATTACAGCGACCTCAACAAGTGTAAGGGTTGATGGAAAAGACTATGGACAACTTGGGATTGAAGCACCGATGAACACAAGCTTTATGGCAAAAATCGTTGGTGCATGGCAAGAAAGTATTGGTAGTTTTACGCAAATATTAAACGCATTAAAAGGGATTATTTTTAATTTTCAAATTGATCAGCTGGGGGGGCCAGTCGCTATTTTCCAAATGTCTTCTCAGGCAGCTAGTCAAGGGATGATGACGGTTGTTTATTTAATGGCGATGATTTCGATGAACTTAGGCATTTTTAATTTACTGCCAATCCCTGGGTTAGATGGTGGGAAATTATTATTGAACTTGATTGAAGGGGTTCGGGGGAAACCATTGAGTCAAGAAAAAGAAGGTCTCATTTCTATCATTGGTTTTGGTTTATTGATGTTATTAATGATCTTGGTTACTTGGAACGATATTCAACGCTTTTTCTTTTAATATAGGGTAGTTGGTGAAGGAGAAAATTATGAAACAGTCAAATTTATTAGTTCCGAATGTCAAAAATGCTTCAAGTGATGAAGGAGAAAGTAGTTCGTCCCTTTTAGTAAAAGGTGGTTTTTTAGGGGGATATCAAGAAAACCGTTATGTTTTTTTACCCTTGGGAATGCTTGTAATGGAAAAAATTAAAAAAATCGTCATGGAAGAATTACTTCGTCTTTCGGCGATCGAATTTCAATTACCTGTTGAAATTGCCGATCAAGGTGAAAACTATTTACTGCAACTAATAAAAGAAGGAAATCTAGACCTCGCTAAAGAATGGCTAAGTATTTTTCAAATCCAAACGAAAGTTGCTCACACCAAAGAATACCAACTTCCAGGCGGAGAGGTTACGCTTGAACCTACGGAGCTAGATGGTTATTCTTTGCATCAATCGAATACAGAATTGTCCGAAACTTTCCATCAATTTGGTCAAGCCTTTGAAAAAATCTTAAGTCGTTGTGAGTTGGCCTATCAAAGTGTGATTGCTTTACCACAAAAAAGCGCGCAAAAAGATGTGAAAGAAATTTTGGCTTTGAGTGCACAAGGAAAAACGCTTTTTTGTCAATCAACGCAAGGAGATTACAGCGCAAAAATTGAAGCGGCAACGCGTTATTCACAAATGAAAAAATCCCACGCAACTTTTTTGCCAATTGAGAAAAAAGAAAAAACCAGCGATTTTGTGCTAAAAGAAGACAACCAATTGACTTATGCCTTTTTAAGAGCGGCTAAAAAACCGATTTTGTTGTTTTTAACTAAAAAAGATCGATTAAATTTGGCGAAAATTAGTCAAAAGATGCAACACAAAGTCGTTGAAGTAAAAAAACAAGAAGTGGAAAAATATTTTGGTTTCCCTTTTGAAGCTTTTACTTTTGAAGGAATTTCATCAAATTGGACCATTTTAGCAGACCTAGAAGTCGAAAATTCAACGAATATGACCTTAATAAATCCAAGTCAAACGACGTATTATGAGAATATTAATTTGATTCGTGATTTACCAAATGTTTCTTTTGGTGATTTTTCTTATGTGAAAGAAGGCGACTTGGCTCCTGATGGGCAAGGGGAGTTATTATTTAAAAGAGGCGTTAAAATTGGTCAGTTTACAAAAAAAGTGCTGACTCCGTCCATTAATCAGCAAGAAAAAGAAATTTTTATGGGGCATTACCAACTGAGTTTGACGCTTTTGTTTTTAATGATTGCCCAACAGCATAGTACTTTGGATTCTTTGAATTGGCCAGAAGAAGTGGCACCATTTGATTTGCATTTAATTCCCGTTGACTATCAAAATCCTTATCAACAAGTACTAGCCAAAGAAGTCGAAAAAATGATGGTGAAAAAAGGCTATGAAGTATTAGTTGATGACCGAGAACTGCCTTTGTCGACAAAGCAAGCTGAAGCCGCGGTCATTAGTTGTCCAGTTGAAATCTTGATTGGTGAAAAGGCCGTTGAAGGGGTCGTTGAGATTAAAATTCGTGCTAGTCAAGCCGTAATCGAAGTTCGAAAAGAAGAGTTATCCGATACCTTAGCAATCCTCTTGCAAACAACTGAATAATCCGCTAGTCTAGGATAGTACTTATATCCTAGACTTTTTCCTGAAAAAAAATAAAGAAGGTGAACCCAAATTGTCCGCTCAAAAAGACAAATTTAACATATTATTAGAGCAAATGAACTTAACAGAAGAGCTAAAAACACACGCAATGATTCAAAGTGGTGAAATTGTTGAAGTTTTAGTGCATAAGCAAGCGAAACGATGGGTGTTTACTTTTCAATTTGACGAAATTTTACCTGTTCAAATTTATCAAACCTTCCGACAACATTTAATCTTTGCTTTCCAAGAAATTGCCGAAGTTGAAATGACGATTCAAGTAAGAAATGCTTTTTTTGATGAGCACTTATTGAAAAGCTATTGGCCGCTAGTCTTAATGCAACCATCATGCGCGACGCCTTTTGTGAAACAAGTTTTACAAACACAAGAGCCAATTAAAGTGGAGAACAAAGTCTTGCTGCCTGTGACAAATGAAGCGGTAATTCCGATTTTACAGCAACAATATTTTCCACTTTTAGAATCTCTCTATCAAACGTTTGGTTTTCCTAAATTCCGTTTCTTCCCACAAGTGGACGAGGCTAAAATCCAAGCAGACTTAGAGGCCTTAGTCCAACGTCAAGAAGAGCAACAAGCTTTTTATATGCAACAAGCAGCCGAGGCGATTGCTTCCAATGAAAAACGCAAAAAATCGCAACCAGACGTGGCTCCTTTATCTGGTCCGATTATGCTTGGGCGAAATATTCCAGCGGATGAGTTAGTGACACCCATGGCCAATATTTTAGAAGAAGAACGCCGCGTGACCATTCAAGGCTATATCTTTGATAAAGAAGTTCGGGAGTTACGCTCGAATCGAAAAATTTTAATCATTAAAATGACCGATTACACGTCTTCATTTATTGTCAAGAAGTTTTCTAATGGTGAAAAAGATGAACAAATCTTTGAAGCGATTAAAAAAGGTTCTTGGGTTAAAGTTCGTGGTAGCGTACAAGAGGATACGTTTATGCGAGATTTAGTAATGAACGCGCAAGATTTAATTGAAGTTGCCCATGAAAGTCGAAAAGATTATGCGTCAGAAGACCGTAAAAGGGTGGAACTGCACTTGCATTCGAATATGAGTACAATGGATGCGACCAATAGTATTAGTGATTTAGTCGCTCAAGCTGGGAAATGGGGACACAAAGCAATTGCGATTACGGACCACGGAGGAGCCCAATCTTTTCCAGATGCCCATCAAGCAGGAAAAAAAGCTGGGGTTAAAATTTTATATGGGATTGAGGCCAATGTCATTGATGATGGCGTTGAAGTCGCTTATAATGCGCAGCCTATTGAATTGAGTGACGCTACTTATGTCGTGTTTGACGTTGAAACAACTGGACTTTCGGCCGTTTATGATACGATTATTGAATTAGCTGCCGTTAAAATGCATAAAGGAAACGTTGAAGAAACTTTTGAAGAATTTATCGATCCAGGTCATCCCTTATCAAAAACAACCATTGAATTAACTGGGATTACCGATGAGATGGTGCGGGGGTCAAAAAGCGAACTAGAAGTCATCCAAGCCTTTCAAAAGTTTTGCGAAGGCTGTATTTTAGTCGCACATAATGCGTCATTTGATATGGGCTTTATCAATATGACTTATAAAAAACATGGATTATCCGAAGCAAAGAACCCGGTCATTGATACGTTAGAACTGGCTCGTTACTTATATCCTGAATTTAAACGTTTTGGTTTAGGTGTCTTAACCAAAAAATTTGGCGTCAGTTTAACGCAGCATCACCGGGCCATCTATGACGCCGAGGCAACGGGGCATTTAGCTTGGCTTTTTGTGAAAGAAGCGATGGAAAAGCACGAAATGTTTTTACATGAAGATTTGAATCGCCATGTCGGTGGTGCAAATTCGATTAAGGCGGCCCGTCCGTTTCATGCGATTATTCTAGCTCAAACGCAAGCCGGGTTAAAAAATCTCTTTAAACTGATTTCTTTATCGAATCTTACTTATTTTCATGATAAAGCCCCGAGGATTCCTCGGTCGGAACTAAAAAAATTACGAGAAGGCTTATTACTTGGAACGGCTTGTGATAAAGGGGAAGTTTTTGTTGCGATGATGCAAAAAGGCTACGAAGCGGCAAAAGAAAAAGCTCAGTTTTACGATTATATCGAAGTGATGCCAAAGCCTGTTTATGCGCCCTTAATTGAACAAGAATTAGTCAAAAATGAGGCTGATTTAGAAGATATTATCAAAAAACTTGTCCAAATTGGGAAAGAATTAGATAAGCCGGTCGTTGCAACGGGAAATGTTCATTACCTAAATGAAGAAGATGCGATTTATCGCAAAATTTTAATTAATTCAATGGGTCATGGGAACCCGCTAAATCGCCATCGCTTACCAAAAGTCCATTTTCGCACGACCGATGAAATGTTGACAGAATTTCAATTTTTAGGCAATGATTTAGCCGAAGAACTCGTTATTGATAACCCAGCTAAAATCGTTGACATGTGTGAAACGGTCGTGCCTGTGAAAGATGACCTATACACCCCAAAAATTCCGGGATCGGAACAAGAAATAACGGACTTAAGCTATAACAAAGCCAAAGAACTTTATGGGAACCCTTTACCCGAAATTGTGGAAAAACGTCTAGAAAAAGAATTGAACTCCATTATTGGAAATGGTTTTTCGGTGATTTATTTAATTTCCCAAAAACTAGTTCATAAAAGTAATGAAGATGGCTACTTAGTTGGTTCGCGGGGCTCGGTTGGTTCTAGTTTTGTCGCAACGATGACTGGAATTACCGAAGTTAATCCGTTAGCGCCGCATTATTATTGTCCAAAATGCCAATATTCCGAGTTTTATGAAGATGGTTCGTATGGTTCGGGCTTTGATATGCCTGAAAAGGTCTGCCCAAAATGCCAAACCCGTCTAAAAAAAGACGGCCATGATATTCCATTTGAAACTTTCTTAGGCTTCCATGGTGATAAAGTTCCCGATATTGATTTGAATTTCTCAGGAGAATACCAACCGCAAGCGCATAATTATACGAAAGTTTTATTTGGGGAAGAATACGTGTATCGCGCAGGAACGATTGGCACAGTGGCCGATAAAACGGCCTTTGGGTTTGTAAAAGGCTATGAACGAGACAATAATTTACATTATCGCACGGCTGAAGTCGACCGGTTAGCCAAAGGGTCGACTGGCGTAAAAAGGACCACGGGGCAACACCCGGGTGGGATTATTGTTATTCCAGATTATATGGACGTTTATGATTTTACGCCGATTCAGTTTCCAGCAGATGATTTAAATGCAGAATGGAAAACCACCCACTTTGATTTCCATTCTATTCACGATAATATTTTAAAACTTGATATTTTGGGTCATGATGATCCAACCGTCATTCGGATGTTACAAGATTTATCAGGCATTGATCCAAAAACAATTCCAACCGATGATCCAGAAGTGATGCGGATTTTTGAAGGAACGGAAGTTTTGAATGTAACAGAAGCGCAAATTTTTTCTAAAACAGGGACACTAGGAATTCCTGAGTTTGGGACGCGCTTTGTTCGAGGAATGTTGGATCAAACCCATCCATCAACTTTTGCAGAACTCTTACAAATTTCAGGACTTTCTCATGGAACCGATGTTTGGTTAGGCAATGCAGAAGAATTGATTCGAAATGGGGTGGCCGACTTAGCCCATGTAATTGGTTGTCGGGATGACATCATGGTGTATTTAATGCATGCCGGACTAGATGATGGGATTGCCTTTAACATCATGGAAGGGGTTCGTAAAGGTAAAGGGATTCCTGATGATTGGCAAGCGGAAATGCGGAAACACAATGTGCCTGAATGGTATATCGATTCTTGTTTGAAAATTAAATACATGTTCCCCAAAGCCCATGCAGCTGCCTATGTTTTAATGGCTTTGCGAGTGGCTTACTTTAAAGTTTATTTCCCAATTCTTTATTATTGTGCTTACTTTAGTGTCCGAGCGGATGATTTTGATTTGGTCGCGATGTCCAAAGGAAAAGAAGCAGTCAAAGACGTTATGGAAGAAATCAATCATAAAGGCATGGATGCTTCAACGAAAGAAAAAAACTTGCTGACGGTTTTAGAGCTTGCTAATGAAATGCTTGAGCGTGGGTATGAATTTGGAATGATTGATCTTTACAAATCAGACGCAGAAAACTTTGTGATTGAAGGCAATAAGTTAATTGCGCCGTTTCGAGCAGTTCCAAGTTTAGGGGTGAACGTGGCCAAGCAGATTGTTGAGGCACGAAAAGATGGACCATTTTTATCGAAAGAAGACTTAGCCACTAGAGGGAAAGTCTCTAAGACCTTGATTGACTATATGACTGAAAATGGGGTCTTGAAAGATTTACCAGATGAGAACCAACTGTCATTGTTTGATATGTTTTAATGACAAAAGAGCTGTGACAAAAACGTTTCGTTTCAAGAAACAAGAAGAAAAGAGCGAAAAGAGCATTTTAAATTTTTGTTCTTTTCTGCCTTGTTTTTCGAAGAAGCGACTATTATCATCTCGTTTGTGTATAAAAGAGGGACTGTGACTTATTTTTTTGTCACAGTCCCTCTAATTTTAGTAGATCTTTAATTTAGATTTTCGTTAGTTTGACAACAACCTCACATCGCGCCGTTTGTGGAAACATATCAACCGATTGGAGATAATCGACTTGGTAGATCTTAGCTAATTCTTTTAAATCACGTGCTAAAGTTGAAACATTACAAGAAACATACACGAGTTTTTTGGCTGGATATTGTAAAATAGCCTTTAAGAGGGGTTCTCCTAAGCCAGTCCGGGGCGGATCAACAACGATTGCATCGGGTTTAAAGCCTGCTTTTAGCCATTTCGGAATTAATTCTTCGGCGGTGCCAACTTCATATTTGGTATTGGTGAAGCCTTTATTTTTGGCGTTATTTTGGGCATCTGTAATGGCTTGTGGAATAATATCCATCCCACGAACTTCTTGGGCTAAGTGAGCCAGACTTAACCCAATTGTTCCAACGCCACAATAGGCATCCACTAGGGTTTCATTCGGGGATAAATCTAAGGCTTTACGTGCTTCTTCATATAAAATGTTCGTTTGTTTGGGGTTTAATTGAAAGAAAGCTCGGGCCGATAAATCAAAGGTCAAATCCTGAATTTTTTCAGAAATAGCTTCTTTGCCCCATAAGTGGAGGGTTTCATCGCCCATGACTAGCGACGTTTTTTGGCTTTGGACATTTTGCATAATAGAAACGACTTCTGGTAATCGTTGATTGATTTCACGGATGAGGGCATTTTTTAAAGGCAATTTGGGCGTTGATGTGATTAGGACAAGTTGCACTTCACCCGTTTCGATACCAATACGCACCATCAATGTTCGTAAAATCCCACTGTTTTTTCGTTCATTATAAATGGGAATCGCGTATTTATTCAGTAGTTGCACCATCGTATTGATGACTTTTTGTGTTGTTTCTTCTTGAACGAGGCAATCATCAATGGCAACTAGGCGATGGGAATTCATTTCATAAAGACCGGCCTCAGCTCGTTGGTGTTTTTGATTGTACTGTAATTGAAATTGGGCTTTGTTTCGATAATGCCAAGGATTATCCATGCCTAACGTATCTTTTAAAAGGTAGTTCTGGTAGTCTTTTGGTTTGAATTTTTCTAGCGCTTGTTTTAATAAATCTTTTTTAAAGTCTAATTGTTTTGCGTAAGTCAGGTGCTGCAATTGACAACCGCCACAACGATCGTAAAAGTGACAGGGTGGGGTGATGCGATCGGGGCTAGCTTTAAGTAATTTTGTTAATTGAGCTTCTGCATATTTGGGTGTCACGTTCGTTACTTTTACTTGAACTTCTTCGCCTGGTAAAACGCGGGGAACGAAGATAATTAAACGTTTGTAGTAGCCAATTCCTTCACCATTTATGCCGAGGCGTTTAATTTTAATTTGTAGTGTTTGGTCTTTTTTTAATTGTATCGTGTTCATGAGCGTCTCCGTTTTCTTTTTTTATTATGACCATTTTAACATAATCGCGGTGAGAAATAAAAAAGTGTGGTAAACTATAAGTTGGTATTTTATGAGGTGAACAAATGATTATAAAACAAATTACAAAAGACAAACAAACTTTCTACACTGTTACTTTTGAAAGTGGTGAAAAAATTCGTGTTTCAGAAGATACACTGGTTAAATATCGACTGTTAAAAAGGGCAGAAATTTCAGATGCAATCTATCAGGAAATTCAAGCCGCCGCCGGTGTTGAGCTTGGGTTACAAATGGCCTATAACTATATTAGCTATCAATTACGTAGTGAAAAAGAAATGGATCAATATTTAAAGAAAAAAGAAATTTCATTATCGGATCGACAAAAAATACGCACGCGTTTAAAAGAATTACGTCTAATTGACGATCAAGTTTTTGCGGAAAGTTATATTCGTACACAAATGCGTCTAAGTGATAAGGGGCCTTTTTATTTGACGCAACAACTAAAGCAAAAAGGTATCCAAGAAGAGCAGATTCAATCGGCTTTGTTGCTTTATACAATGGAAGAACAAGAGGCGGTGGCTTTAAAAACGGCGGAAAAGAGCTTAAAAAAATACCAACGAAAAAGCCATCAAGAGGCACTCAATAAGGTTAGAATGAATTTAATGCAAAAAGGCTTTGGTTCGGAAGTCGTGCAACAAACGATGGCCAATTTAGTTGTTGAAAAAGACGAAGAAGACGAGTGGCAAGCACTTGTCAAAGAAGGTGAAAAGTTAATTCGTCGCCATCAACGCTTACCTTATGCGCAAAGAAAACAAAAGATTAAGATGCAATTGTATCAAAAAGGATTTCAGTTAGACCAAATCCAAGCTTTTATTGATGAGGAATTATTAGAAGATGAATGACCAAAAAAAACAATGGCACCCACAAGAAATAAAAGATTTTCAAACGGTTTTTTTAAATTGGTATTACCAAAACAAACGCTACTTACCTTGGCGAACGACCATCCAGCCGTATCAAATTTGGATTTCTGAAATTATGTCACAACAAACAAGAATTGAAACGGTGATTGGTTACTACCATCGTTTTATGGAAAAATACCCAACGATGGCCGATTTAGCGAATGCCGATGAAGAAAGTCTTTTAAAAGTCTGGGAAGGGTTAGGCTATTACTCAAGGGCGCGCAATTTAAAGGTCGCAGCCCAACAAGTTATGACCGAATTTGGCGGGGAATTTCCCGCCACAATGGCAGAAATTCAAAGTTTAAAAGGCATTGGTCCCTACACGGCTGGCGCAATCAGTAGTATTGCTTTTACTTTACCGGAACCAGCAATCGACGGGAATTTAATGCGCGTAGGCAGTCGTCTATTTGGGATTGAGGCCGATATTGCCAAAGCCAGTAGCCGTAAAGTTTTTGATCAGGCCTTTCGCGAAGTGCTTTCGACCGAAAATCCAGGGGATATGAACCAGGCCTTTATGGACTTAGGAGCCAGTATTTGTGTACCAAATAATCCAGATTGTCCAAACTGTCCTTTAAAAGATTTTTGCTATGCCTATCAAACCAAGGCCCAAATGAATTATCCCGTGAAAACAAAAAAAGAGCCACCAAAAGATGTTTACTATTTTGTTGCAATCATTGAAAATGATCAACGCGAGCTCTTGCTTGCCCAACGACCTACGCAAGGACTGCTCGCCAATATGTGGCACTTTCCTTTAGAAGAAGTTTCTAAAGCTGATTACTTACAAATGAAAGACCAAATGGCTGTTCAAAATCACCAAGAGAATTTATTTTTAGTCGCAGAAGAACAAAATTTAGTCATATTTCCTGATTTTCCAGTCGTTTGGCAAAAACGTCATCTTGGTGAAGTCAAACATGTTTTTAGTCATTTAAAGTGGCATTTACTCTTATTTTATGGACGAGCCAAAGAGGAAATCGTACTGGCAGATAGTCAATGGTTAGAACCAAGTGCCTTTTCTCAAGTAGTTTTTCCAACCATGCAACAAAAATTAGTGAAACAATGGCTTGAAAATCAGAATCGCTAAAAAGTTATCTAGGCAACAGCAGATTTTATTGCTATAATATGAACGATGGTGGTGTATGAACACCCAAACAAATGCGTAAAATGCCGCTGAGGGAAGGGTTGCTATGCGAGTTCCAAGAGAAGGAGAGTTTGTAAGCATTCAAAGTTACAAACATGATGGCAATTTGCATCGCACGTGGCGTGATACCATGGTCTTAAAAACCAGTGAATATTCGATGATAGGGGTTAACGATCACACATTAGTGACAGAATCGGATGGTCGCCGTTGGGTGACACGTGAGCCCGCGATTGTGTATTTCCATAAAAAATATTGGTTTAATATAATCGCCATGATTCGAGAAAAGGGGGTTTCCTATTACTGTAATCTCGCTTCGCCATATTTATTAGATGAAGAAGCGCTAAAGTATATTGACTATGATTTAGATATCAAAGTTTTTCCTGATGGAGAAAAAAGATTATTGGATGTTGATGAATACGAACTACATAGTAAAATCATGGGCTATCCAGACGATATTGATTTTATTCTAAAAGAAAATGTCAAGATTTTAGTTGATTGGATTAATAATGAAAAGGGACCTTTTTCACCAGGATACATAGATATCTGGTACAATCGTTACAAGCAATTGTCACAGAAATAAATAAAGAAGACTGGCCTAAAACCAGTCTTCTTTATTTATTAAATGCTTACTCATTGCAAGGTGCGGGATACCGGCATCTAGAAATTGTTCGCCTGCAGCAGTAAAACCTAAATGCTCATAAAAAGGCACCGCTGTTAGTTGTGCACCTAATTGGATGTGATTGTAACCTTGCTCTTTTGCGAAATCTTGGGCAGCAACGATTAAATCTTTTCCAAAGTGACGATTTCGATGAGGGGCCAAAACAGCCATTCTTTGCAATTTTATTTCATAACGATTTAAGGGCAATAAACGCAAAGTTGCAAGGGCTTCATCATTTTCGTACAAAACGAAATGAATGGCCTTGGCTTCGTCTTCGTCAATTTCTAAAGCGATAGGCACCTGTTGTTCTTTCACAAATACTTCATTGCGAATAAAAACAGCATCTAAATAAATTTGACTCATGGTATCTTTTGTTCTTTTTATTCTGATCATCTTTCATCACCTCACTTTAGTATAGCGTGATTCTTGAAAGATGCAAAGAATAAAAAGATATTTGATGATTATTTATCATAAAATCAATCACGGGATTCTCAAAAGGAATCGTCAGCTTGCGTGTTAAAAAATACTTTGATTGACGTTGTGTTTTCATCTGTAGTCTCTCAAAGAATCGATATCAATCAGATGTTTTTTTATTGCATTGATTGAAAGTTTGTGATACGATTTTAACGTGGTAAAAACCACTTTTTTTTATAAAAACTTTTGAAAAACAAGGAGAGAAAACAACTATGAATGCTGACCCCGAGAGTCAGTCGCTACTTGCGCAAATTATTTTATTAATCGTTTTAGCTTTGATTAATGCTTTTTTAGCTGCTTCAGAGATTGCGGTGGTATCCGTCAACAAAAACCGGGTAGAACAAAAAGCCGAAGAAGGCGATAAACAATCACAGAAAATATTAAAAATACTAAATAATCCAACCAATTTTTTATCAACCATCCAAGTGGGGATTACCTTGGTAAATATCTTATCAGGGGCGTCTTTAGCAGACAGTTTGGCATCGCGTCTAGCACCAGTTATTGGTAGCGGTGCAGCAGCTAAAAGTATTGCTACTTTTATCGTCTTAGCTATTTTGACTTATGTGTCGATTGTTTTTGGGGAGCTTTATCCAAAACGCATTGCGATGAATAAATCAGAAGAAGTAGCCAAGTATACCGCTGGAATTATCCGTGCGCTAGAAGTCATTACGAAACCTTTCGTTTGGTTACTATCGGCCTCAACAAACCTTTTATCTCGCTTAACCCCAATGGACTTTGATGATGAAGATTCGAAGATGACACGAGATGAAATGCGCTATATGTTAGAAAATGAAGGCGTCTTAGAAGAAGATGAGCTAGAAATGGTTCAAGGGATTTTTTCATTAGATACAAAAGTGGCTCGCGAAGTAATGGTTCCAAGGACAGATGCCTTTATGGTAGATATCAATGATCCGGTGAAAGAAACGATTGTTCGGATTCTTTCTGAAAATTATTCACGCATCCCTGTATATAACGAAGACAAAGATAAAATAATTGGGGTTTTACATACAAAAAATATACTTAAAGGCGCTTATGAAGCAGGCTTTGAGAACTTAGATATCCATTCATTGCTACAAGAACCATTATTTGTACCAGAAACGGTTTTTATTGATGATTTACTTTACGAATTAAAGAAAACTCAAAATCAAATGGCCATCTTGCTTGATGAATATGGTGGGGTCGTGGGTTTAGTAACACTTGAAGATTTGCTAGAAGAAATCGTTGGTGAAATTGACGATGAATCAGATGAAGTAGAAACGCTATACGAAAAAGTGAATGACCATGAATATTTAATTCAAGGTCGGATGCTGATTGATGAGTTTAATACGGCGTTTAATACCGATTTACATATGTCCGATGTCGATACGATGGCGGGCTACTTAATTACAGCGCTAGGAACAATTCCTGAAAAAGATTCAAAATTATCGTTTAATGTAGATAATATTACCTTGACTGCTGAAGAAATGGAAGACGCTCGCGTATTAAAAATACATGTTATCTTTCATGATCCAGAAAAAGTCGAAGTTGAACCGGAAGAAGAAAGACGTTTTTTCCGAAAAGATTTTGAAGAAGACGAACCAAGAAGATAATCAAGAATCATTTCAAAGAGCTTGTGACAAAAATGTTTCGCTTCAAGAAACAAGAAGAAATAAGAAGAAAAGAGCAGGAAGGGCGCTTCAAAGGGTGGTTTTTTTCGGCTTGCTTTTTGGAAAAGGTGTCTTCTCTCACACCGTTTGTTCGTTAATAAGGGACTGTGACTTACTTTTGTCACAGTCTTTTTCTTTTAAAATAAAAAAACCATTATATTTCTGGGTAGGTGAGCCTTTTGCCAAGGGTCAATCCATGATATACTATGAAAGTTGAAATTGGCTACCTTTAAGACAGCAATTGAAGAGAAAGGATTAATAGAAGAAGATATGAACAATCCAAATTTAAAACAACAAGTCGATAGTCG
>CAYNOA010000012.1:0-18218 GCA_964398695.1 uncultured Enterococcus sp.
TTTCTTTAGCTGCAATTAGCTACAAAAACCATATTAATGTGCCAGTAGTCCAAAGCAGTTCAAATTCATCGGCTGAGGGGGAAATTGAAGATGACGAAATCTAATTACAAATTAACAAAAGAAGATTTTAAACAAATTAACCGCAGAAACTTAATTACCTTCCAATTAGGTTGGAACTATGAGCGGATGCAAGGTTCTGGTTATCTATATCATATTTTGCCACAATTAAGAAAAATGTATGGTGACGGGACAGAAGAATTAAAAACAGCAATGAAAGCTCATTCGCAATTCTTTAATACGTCAAACTTCTTAAATACGATTGTTACAGGGATTGACTTAGCGATTGAAGAAAAAGAAGGAATTTCAGGAATTGATACCGTTTCAGGGATTAAAGCTGGTTTAATGGGACCATTTGCCGCGATTGGGGATTCGATTTTTGGGGCCTTAATTCCAACTATTTTTGGGGCTTTGGCAGCGAATATGGCGATGCAAGGAAACCCTACAGGGATCTTTATCTGGATTGCCGCTCAAGTGGCTGTAATGGTATTTCGTTGGAAACAATTGGAATTTGCCTACAAAGAAGGGGTTAGTTTAGTAACCACCATGCAACACCGCTTAACGGCTTTAACAGATGCAGCCACTTTAATGGGGGTATTCATGGTTGGAGCTTTAGTTGCAACTATGATCAACGTAAAAATTGCTTGGGCACCAAGCATTGGGGATGTGACACTAAGTTTACAAAATAACTTGGATATGATTTTACCTCGCTTATTCCCTGCAGCAATTGTCGGCGCCATTTATTGGTTACTAGGTAAGAAAAACATTACATCAACCCGTGCAATTTTTATTGTATTAGTCGTATGTATTGCTTTATCTGCCTTAGGTGTAATTTCGAAATAATAGGAGCGAATAAGAATGAGTCATTTAGTATTAATTAGTCATGGCACTTTTTGTGAACATTTAAAACAAAGTACGGAAATGATTATGGGACCACAAGACAATATTCATACCGTTACTTTATTACCAGAAGAAGGGCCAAAAGAGTTTCAAGCAAAACTAGAAGCAGTAATTGCTGATTTAAATGAATTTACCGTCTTTTGTGATTTAGCCGGTGGTACGCCTTGTAATGTGGCGGCAAAAATGTTAATGAGTGGTGCCACATTTGAGCTTTATTCAGGGATGAATATGCCAATGATTATTAGTTTTATCAACGGTGAGATGATTGGTAGTCAAGGTGACCTGGTTGCTGAAGCCCAAGCCGGTATTTCAAAAGTAAACGATATTCTCTTTTCTGCAGATGACGAAGACGAAGATGAATAAAAAATAAGCAGGAACCATTTATTAAGAGAACATCTTCTTTTAATAAGTGGTTCTTTTTTTTATACCAATTAAAAATAAAAAGTTAAGAATATCAAGGAATTTTATTGACTAATTAGAAAAATCATAGTAACCTTATCATGTGGTAGTAACCAGTTGTGAAAATCGTTAAACAAAATTCAGATCAGTGGAGGAAAGAAAATGTATCATTTATCAGCAACAGAGTTAGAAAAAATGGGCGCCGAAATTACAACCCGTGAAATTCGTCAGCAACCAGAATTATGGGCGGAAGCCTTGACCTATTATCAGACATCGTTTGAACGCATTACCACTTTTTTAAATACCGTAAAAGCAAGTACGTCTGAGCGGATTCGCGTAATTTTTACCGGTGCAGGAACGTCTCAATATGTTGGAGATACGATTGTTCCTCATTTAAACCAAAACGGCGATGTGAAGGAATTTATTTTCCAAAGCATTGGGACAACCGATATTGTGGCAGCACCAGAACAATACTTTTTCCCAGAAGAAACGACTATCTTAGTCTCATTTGCGCGCAGTGGCAATAGCCCAGAAAGTGTTGCCACCGTTCAATTAGCCAACCAATTAATCAAAAATATTTATCACTTGACCATTACTTGTGCCAAAGAGGGCGCTTTAGCCAAAGCCGCTCAAGGGGATGAGCGAAACTTGTTGTTATTAATGCCTGAACGTTCGAATGATGCGGGATTTGCGATGACTGGGAGCTATTCATGTATGACACTCACGGCTTTACTTGTTTTTGATGAAAAAAATCAATTCGCAGCCAAAGATAGCTACGTACAAGCTTTAATCGAATTAGGGCAAGACGTCATCGCGCGCGTTTCAGAAATTCAAACAATCATTGATCGCGATTTTAATCGAATTGTTTACCTAGGTTCAGGTAGTTTAGCTGGGTTAACCCGCGAAGCGCAACTAAAAGTCTTAGAGTTAACAGCTGGAAAAATTACCACAGTTTTTGATTCTTCAATGGGTTTTCGTCATGGGCCAAAATCTTTTGTAAATGAGCAAACCTTAATTTTTGATTTTATTAGTAATCAGGCCTATACACGCCAATACGATATCGATATGTTAGAAGAAGCCAACGCCGACCAAATTGCAGCAGGAATCATTGGGATTGGCCAAGTCGGTTCAATCAATTACACCGGTGAGAACTTTGTCTTAAAAGCGAGCGCGACTCAATTGCCCGATGGCTACCTTGCTTTAGTGGACGTTGTTTTTGCACAAACCGTTTCTTTATTGTCATCTGTTAAAGTGGGCAATACACCAGATACACCTTCAGCAACAGGTACGGTCAATCGTGTCGTTAAAGGCGTGATTATTCACGAGTATGAATCATAAAAGTAATTTAGGAAATAAAAAAGATAGGAGAATAAAATTATGTTACAACTAACTCAAGGTAAAAAAGCAGCAATGGATCGTTTATCAACGAAAGAAGGTTTCATCAGTGCCTTAGCAATTGACCAACGTGGTGCCATGAAAAAAATGATGAATGCACTCGATATGGAAGCGACCGCGCAAAATATTGAAGAGTTTAAAGTGCTTGTTTCAGAAGAATTAACCGCCTACTCTTCTTCAATTTTATTAGATCCAGAATACGGTTTACCAGCAGCCAAAGTGCGTCATCCAGAAGCTGGTCTTTTACTCGCTTACGAAAAAACGGGATACGATGCGTCAACTCCGGGTCGGATGCCCGATTTATTAGAAGATTGGTCGGTTCTACGTTTGAAAGAACAAGGAGCCGATGCGATTAAATTCTTGTTATATTATGATATTGATGAAGATCCAGCAATTAATCATAAAAAACATGTCTTTATTGAACGTTTAGGTAGTGAATGTTTAGCAGAAGACTTACCTTTTTACTTAGAGTTACTTTCTTATGATGCGACAATGACAGACAACGCGAGTGCCGAATTTGCCAAAGTAAAACCACGTAAAGTCAATGAAATGATGAAAGAATTTTCAAAACCGCAATACAAAGTCGACGTCTTGAAAGTCGAAGTACCCGTTAATATGAATTATGTGGAAGGTTTTGGGGAAGGCCAAATCGTCTATACTCGAGCAGAAGCCTTACAATTTTTCAAAGAACAAAGTGATGCGACGCCTTTACCATTTATTTTCTTAAGTGCCGGCGTGAGTGCGCAACTATTCCAAGATACTTTAGTTTTTGCCAAAGAAGCCGGTTCAACATTTAACGGCGTGTTATGTGGTCGTGCGACTTGGAAAGATGGCGTGGTCCCTTTTGCTAAAGAAGGCGAAGAACAAACACGCAATTGGTTATTAAGTCAAGGTCGAGAAAATATCGAGTCGTTGAACCGTGTCGTTAATGAAACGGCGAGTTCTTGGCACGATAAGGTCGAAGTGATCGGCTAGTTCATCAAAAAATAAAAAACCATTCTATTTCTTTTTATAATAGAGTGGTTTTTCCACTAATAATGAAGGAGTAAACAAATGACGACGTTTGAAATTAAAGAAGATTTTTTGTTAAATGGGGAACCATTTAAAATTTTATCCGGAGCAATTCATTATTTCCGTGTACACCCAACCGACTGGTATCATTCTTTGTATAATTTAAAAGCGCTTGGTTTCAATACCGTTGAAACGTACGTTCCTTGGAATTTGCATGAAACCAAAGAAGGCGAGTTCACTTTTGCAGGTCTGGCTGATTTAGAAAAATTCATTCAAACCGCGGCTGAACTTGATTTATACGTAATTTTACGTCCCACGCCTTATATTTGTGCCGAATGGGAATTTGGGGGACTACCAGCTTGGTTATTGCAAAAAGATTGCCGAATTCGTTCAAGTGATCCTAAGTTTTTAGCCTATGTGCGCCGTTATTATGAAGTTTTAATGGAAAAAGTCGTGCCACTACAATTTACGCATGGTGGCCCTATTTTAATGATGCAAATTGAAAATGAGTATGGTTCTTACGGAGAAGACAAAGCGTATTTAAAGGCGATAAAAGAGCTGATGGAAGACTTAGGAGTGAACGTCCCACTCTTTACTTCGGATGGTTCTTGGTTAGCAACGTTAAAAGCCGGGAGTATGATTGAAGAAGGCGTGTTGCCAACTGGGAATTTTGGTTCAAAAGGGAAGCAAAATTTTGCCGAATTGAAAAAATTCCAAAAAGCCCACGGTAAAACTTGGCCACTAATGTGTATGGAATTTTGGGATGGTTGGTTTAACCGTTGGGCAGAACCAATTGTCACGCGTGAAACCGATGAACTCGTTGAAGCGTTACGTGAAGTCTTAGAACTGGGGAGTGTCAATTTATATATGTTCCATGGCGGCACGAACTTTGGCTTTATGAATGGTTGTTCGGCTCGTGGGACACTGGATTTGCCGCAAATTACTTCTTATGACTACGGCGCACCACTGGATGAACAAGGCAACCCAACCGAAAAATATTATGCGATGCAAAAAATGGTGCATGAATTATTCCCAGAAATTAAACAAAAAGAGCCTTTAGTCAAAGCGAGTCTTTCAGTTGAGCAAATTCCACTAGCAAGTAAAGTGAGTTTGTTTGAAGTTTTGGATGACATTAGTGAAAAAGTCACAACAAAATACCCTCAGACAATGGAAGAGCTAGACCAGTCGTATGGCTATCTGCTTTACCGAACCAAAGTCCAAAGAGACGCGCAAGAAGAACGTTACCGCATTATTGATGGCCGTGATCGGGCGAAAGTTTACTTAAACGGCGAACACGTGGTGACTCAATACCAAGAAAAAATTGGCGAAGATATTTTTGTCCAACCTCCTTTTGAAGAAAATGAGTTAACCATTTTGATGGAAAATATGGGCCGCGTGAATTACGGACATAAGCTTTTAGCCGATACACAAAGAAAAGGAATTCGCCAAGGGGTCATGAGCGACTTGCATTTCATTTTAGATTGGGAACAATATGCCTTGGCTTTTGATCAGCCACTAACGCTTGACTACACGAAAGCGTGGCAAGAAGGCCAACCGGCGTTTTACCAATATCAATTTGAACTAACCGATTTGGCTGATACTTATGTTGACTTACAAGCATTTGGTAAAGGCATCGTTTTAGTCAATGGGCACCACCTTGGTCGCTTTTGGCAAAAAGGTGCGACGCAGACGCTATACCTACCAAAAGGTTTCTTAAAAGAAGGCCAAAACGAAATCGTTATTTTTGAGACAGAAGGGCAATACGCATCCACTTTAAATCTCGTGAGTGCTCCCATTTTTGATTTAAAAGAAAATACTTTACATTAAGAGCGAAAAACAGCAAAACGAAGTCTGGTTTTGCTGTTTTTGTTTCACGTGAAACGTAAAAAAAGAGGGAACTTATACTTGCATGCAGTGGCATTTTGCGTTAAAGTAGAAACGGAATTGTGAAACATTTTTCTGTTTCACGAAAGAGAAAGGGAGCGGCTATGTTACCAGAAGAATTTCAACAAAGATTATTAGAACAAGGCATTGCTTTAAACGAAAAACAAATGCGTCAGTTCGAACAATATTACGAGTTACTCGTTTCTTGGAATGAGAAAATGAACTTAACGGCCATTACGGAGAAAAAAGAAGTGTATTTAAAACACTTTTACGACTCGATTACTTTAGCTTTTGCGGTAGATTTCAAAAGCGATGCACGCTTATGTGATGTCGGTTCAGGAGCGGGGTTTCCTAGTATCCCACTGAAAATCGTTTTTCCTGACTTACAAGTCACCATTGTCGACTCATTAAATAAACGCATCACGTTCTTAACGCATTTAGTTGAAACCTTGCAATTAAGTGAGGTCTCTTTGTATCATGATCGGGCGGAAACCTTTGGCCAATCAAAAGAACAACGAGAAATGTTTGATTATGTGACCGCTCGGGCAGTGGCACGTTTAAACGTTTTAACGGAACTGTGCTTGCCCCTTGTGAAGAAAGATGGGTACTTTTATGCCTTAAAAGCGGCCAAGAGTGAAGAAGAATTAGCGGAAGCGACGAAAGCGATTGCCTTACTTGGCGGGAAATTTATTGAAGATTTAGAACTACATTTGCCGATTGTCGGTGATGAACGTCATATTTTGGTGATTGAAAAGAAAAAAGAAACACCCAAGAAATACCCAAGAAAACCAGGTTTACCAAACAAACAACCAATTGTATAGGGGGAATATCCGTGGCACGTATTATTTCTGTTGCAAATCAAAAAGGCGGCGTTGGTAAAACAACGACAACGGTCAACTTAGGCGCAAGTTTGGCTTTTATGGGTAAAAAAATCCTCTTAGTTGATATGGACGCCCAAGGCAATGCGACCAGTGGAATGGGCATTCGTAAGCCCGATGTCGAACAAGACATCTATACCGTTTTAGTTAATGAAGTACCGATTCAAGAAGCGATTGTGCCAAGTTCAAGAGAAAATTTAGATATTGTGCCAGCCACGTTACAATTAGCTGGTGCAGAGATTGAATTAACCTCCATGATGGCCCGCGAGTCGCGCTTAAAATTGGCTTTAAATGAAGTCAAAGATTTATATGATTATATTTTAATTGATTGTCCGCCGTCATTAGGTCATTTAACAATCAATGCCTTTACCGCCAGTGACTCCATTTTAATTCCAGTCCAATGTGAATACTACGCACTGGAAGGCTTAAGTCAATTATTAAACACGGTTCGTTTAGTTCAAAAACATTTTAATCCAGAGTTAGAAATCGAAGGCGTGCTATTAACAATGTATGATGCACGCACGAACTTAGGTGCAGAAGTGGTTGACGAAGTGCGCCGTTATTTCCAAGAAAAAGTTTACGAAACGATTATTCCCCGTAATATTCGCTTATCGGAAGCACCAAGTCATGGCCAATCGATTATCGACTATGATATTCGTTCAAAAGGAGCCGAAGTGTACCAAGCGTTAGCAAAGGAAGTGTTAGCTCGTGAAAAATAAAGGCAAAAGTCTAGGTAAGGGAATTGACGCCTTGTTTCAGGATCTAGTGAACCTAGAAGAAGTGGATGTAAAAACGGAGGAAGTCATTGAAGTTTCTTTAAACGAATTACGCCCCAACCCCTACCAACCGCGCAAAACGTTTGATGAAACGTCTTTAAAAGAGTTAGCGAGCTCGATTGCGCATTCGGGCGTCTTTCAACCGATTATTGTGCGCAAGTCAACCGTCAAAGGGTATGAAATCATTGCTGGTGAACGGCGCTTCCGGGCCTCAAAACTAGCGAAAAAAGAAACAATTCCAGCGATTGTGCGTGATTTTGATGAAGAAACTATGATGCAAGTGGCCGTTTTAGAAAACTTGCAACGTGAAGATTTAAACCCATTAGAAGAAGCGGAAGCTTACGAAATGTTAATGAAAAATTTGAAATTAACTCAAGCGCAAGTGGCTGAGCGCTTAGGCAAGAGTCGACCCTATGTGGCGAATTATTTACGTTTACTCACTTTGCCTTTGCTTGTAAAAGAAATGTTGCAAGATGAGCGTTTATCAATGGGGCATGCACGGACCTTGCTTGGTTTAAAAAATAAAGAACAAATGTTAAAATTAGCCAATCGCTGTATCAAAGAAAATTTAACCGTTCGCCAAGTGGAGCAGTTAGTGGCCGCGATGAATGAAGCCAAAGAAGAAAATAAAGTTTCACGGATTATTCAAGAAAAACCTTATTATTTAAGAGAAAGTGAAGAGCGTTTGATGGATCGTCTGGGGACCAACGTGGCCATCCATGAAAAAAAAGGCAAAGGGAAAATCGAAATTGAATATTTGTCACAAGAAGATTTAACCCGGATTTTAGACTTGTTACAACTTTCTTTTAATGAAACAAACGAGTAAAGGAGTTTTAGCTATGTATGATTTAAAAGACATTGTTGAGATGAAAAAACCCCATGCTTGTCAAACAAACCGTTGGGAAATTATTCGAATGGGCGCTGACATTAAAATTCGTTGCTTGAAATGTGGCCAAATGGTCATGATGCCGCGTCGGGAGTTCGAGAAAAAGCAGAGAAAGAGTGAAGATAAATGGCTTTAACCGCTGGAATTGTTGGATTACCGAATGTGGGGAAATCAACGTTATTTAATGCAATTACGAAAGCAGGAGCAGAAGCGGCAAACTACCCTTTTGCGACCATTGATCCAAACGTAGGGATGGTCGAGGTGCCAGATTGGCGCTTGCAACGCTTAACAGAATTAGTAAAACCGAAAAAAACGGTACCGACGACTTTTGAATTTACCGATATTGCCGGCATCGTCAAGGGCGCGAGTAAAGGGGAAGGTTTAGGAAATCAATTCTTAAGTCACATTCGTCAGGTGGACGCGATTTGTCATGTGGTTCGTTGTTTTGATGACGATAACATTACCCACGTAGAAGGTCGAGTAGATCCTTTAGAAGATATTGATACAATTAATTTAGAGTTAGTTTTAGCCGACTTAGATTCCGTGAATAAACGTATTCAACGAGTGGCAAAAATTGCTAAGACCAAAGACAAAGAGGCCGTGGCAGAATTAGCCGTTTTAGAAAAAATCAAACCGATTTTAGAAGAAGGGCTATCGGCACGTTCCATTGAATTTACCGAAGAAGAGCAAAAAATTGTGAAGAGTTTCTTCCTATTAACCACGAAACCTGTTTTGTATGTTGCCAACGTTAGTGAAGACGAAGTTTCCGACGCTGAAAATAATGCTTACGTGAAACAAGTGCGCGCGTTTGCAACAAGTGAAAATGCCCAAGTCATTGTGATTAGTGCCCGGGCGGAAGAAGAGATTGCGGAACTTGATGACGAAGACAAAGCCGATTTCTTAGAAGCCTTAGGCATTGAAGAATCTGGTTTAGATCAATTGATTCGAACGGCTTATGATTTATTAGGTTTAGCCACCTACTTTACAGCTGGTGAACAAGAAGTTCGCGCCTGGACTTTTAGAAAGGGCATTAAAGCACCCCAAGCGGCAGGGATTATCCATACTGACTTTGAACGTGGGTTTATTCGTGCCGAAACGGTTTCTTTTGACGATTTAAACCACTACGGGACCATGCAAGCCGCTAAAGAAGCTGGCCGTGTGCGTTTAGAAGGAAAAGAATACCTTGTGCAAGACGGCGACGTCATGCTGTTTCGTTTTAACGTTTAATTCATTCTTAAAAAAACAGCACATCTTGTTTGAATTGTGCTAAAATATTTTTATAAACAAAATGCAGTTTAGTTCATAAGGAGGAAACAAAAGCGATGGAACCAGAAACAGTACGCAATTATGTTTCAGAAAATCGAGAACTCGAACAACAATTAACGAAGAAAAACCAACAATATATTTTTGATTTAAAAAAATCACTGGAAGCCGCCAACCTTTCAGAAGAAGAAAAAGCCGTGGCTTTACATGAAATTTTGCCGATTTTAGTTCAAGAACAAAAAACCGGCAAAACGGCACGTCAGCTTTTTGGAACGGTCTCAGAACGCACCGAAGCGATTATTAATAAACCCGCAGAAGTGACAGAAACCAAACCATTCTTCATGTGGGTAGACAATGCCTTATTAATTTTAGGGATTTTTGGTTTAATGCTTGGTTTAATGGGGCTGTTATTTAAAGAAAGTGTCCAAGTCTATGGCGTGATTACGCTCTTCTTAATGGCCGGTGTCGGCGGGGTCTTTTATTTGATGTATAAATACGTCTATCAATATGAACAACCAGGTGCCGATCGAAGTAAAAAGCCAAAGACTGTCAAAATGTTGCTCGTTTTAGCGGCCGCTTTCTTACTTTGGATTAGTGTGGTGGGCGCCTCTTCATTAATTCCACCAATGATTAATGTGATTTTAGAGCCTGTTTACTTAGCACTCATTGGCGCAGCTGCAGTCGGCGTGCGCTATTACTTGAAGAAAAAATACAATATCGTTGGTAGTTTGGCTCTACCAAAAGGCGCAGTGCCAAAAAAATAAGAACCGAACAATCATGAAACACCTAACACTTATGTTAGGTGTTTTCTTTAAGCTTTCACAATATTTCTGATAAAATTCACAGGATAGTTGACTTATAGCGAAATATTTGCTATTTTCATTAAAATACAAAAATTGAGGAGTGGTTACAAAAATGTCCAACTGGGAAACAAAATTCGCCAAAAAAGGGTTTACGTTCGATGATGTCTTATTAGTACCTGCAGAAAGTCACGTCTTACCCAATGATGTCGATATGAGTGTACAATTAGCTAAAAATATCAAATTGAATATACCGATTCTAAGTGCCAGTATGGATACCGTAACCGATAGTAAAATGGCGATAGCAATGGCACGCCAAGGTGGTCTAGGTGTGATTCATAAAAATATGAGTATCGCCGAGCAAGCCGATGAAGTTCGTAAAGTAAAACGTTCAGAAAGTGGCGTCATTATTGACCCATTCTTTTTAACACCGGAACATTTAGTGGAAGATGCGGAACATTTAATGGCTAGTTATCGAATTAGCGGGGTGCCGATTGTTGAAACAATGGAAAACCGTATTTTAGTCGGAATTATTACGAACCGTGACGTGCGTTTTGTGACGGATTATAAAATTCCAATTAAAGAAGTCATGACAAAAGATCATTTAGTGACGGCACCAGTGGGGACTTCTTTAAAAGACGCAGAGAAAATTTTACAAAAACATAAAATTGAAAAATTACCAATCGTGGATGAAGCTGGCCGTCTAAGTGGTTTAATTACCATTAAAGACATTGAAAAAGTCATTGAATTTCCCAATGCGGCTAAAGACGAACACGGTCGTTTATTAGTGGCCGCAGCCGTTGGCGTGACGAGTGATACTTTCGATCGGGCGACTGCGTTACTAGACGCAGGCGTGGACGCGATTGTCATTGATACCGCCCATGGCCATAGTGCTGGTGTGTTACGTAAAATTAAAGAAATTCGTCAAACCTTCCCGGAAGCCACCTTAATTGCTGGAAACGTGGCAACTGCTTCTGGAACCAAAGCGTTGTATGATGCTGGCGTCGATGTGGTTAAAGTTGGGATTGGCCCAGGTTCAATCTGTACCACTCGGGTAGTCGCAGGAGTAGGCGTCCCACAATTAACGGCCATTTACGACGCGGCATCGGTTGCTCGTCAATACGGCAAAGCAATTATTGCTGACGGTGGGATTAAATATTCCGGTGATATTGTAAAAGCTTTAGCAGCGGGTGGTTTTGCGGTCATGTTAGGTAGCATGTTAGCTGGAACGGATGAATCACCAGGTGAATTTGAAATTTATCAAGGCCGTCGTTTTAAAACCTACCGTGGGATGGGCTCACTTGGCGCAATGGAAAAAGGTTCAAGCGATCGCTACTTCCAAGGCGGCGTGAATGAAGCCAATAAATTAGTTCCTGAAGGTATTGAAGGTCGCGTGGCTTATAAGGGAAGTGCCGCTGATATTTTATTCCAAATGATTGGTGGCTTAAAATCAGGCATGGGTTATGTCGGCGCAGCGAACTTAGAAGAGTTACGTGAAAACTCTGAATTTATTCAAATGAGTGGCAGCGGATTGAAAGAATCACATCCACATGACGTTCAAATTACGAAAGAAGCACCAAACTATTCAGTCGAATCTTAATCTTAATCAATACAAATAGCGGGGCTGTGACTAGTGTCACAACCCCGCTTTATTTTTTTTTTTTGCTGAATTAAGTAGGCCGCTGATCAAACTGACTGAAATATTGTTGCAGCGGGTGTAAGTTATGTTCCAGTAGCTCTTGCACGGTTACAAATTGATAACCTTGTTTGATTAAAGAATCGATGACTTTTTCAAGCGCTTTAGCGGTCGCTGGTTGGACATCATGCATCAAAATAATACTACCGCTTGTAACGGTCTTTTGGATAATCTTTTGAATCGCAGAAGGATCTTTTGATTTCCAATCGAAAGAATCCACACTCCATTGAACAATCGGCTTGCCAACAATCTTGGCAACATCCGCATTGATCGCACCATAAGGGGGCCGTAAAGTTTTAGGTAGTTGGCCCGTTGCTTCAAAAATCGCTTTATCTGTCGCAAGCACTTCTTTTTTAATCGCTTCTTGGGCTAGCTTTTTGAGTGATGGATGCGAATAAGAATGACTCGCCAACTCATGGCCAGCCTCGTAAATTTGTTTGACTAAAGCTGGATAAGCTTTGGCATTTTGACCGAGTAAAAAGAAGGTCGCTTTGACGTCTTTTTTTGCTAAAGTTTGAATAATTTTGGCCGTCGTGGCCGGTAAGGGGCCATCGTCAAATGTTAAAGCAACATATTTTTTCTTTGGATCGATGGTTGACACCGTATTTGCTAATTTATCTGGTTTAACTAAATTGGTTTGGATAAAAGGCTGGATTTTTGCATAAGGTAAAATGATTTCTGCTTGTCCCAGTTGGTTTTTTGGGAGCTGCACGGCTAAATAATCTTCTTGATAACGCATTTTTGTCTCCCAAGTAAGGCGCGGAAGATTTAACACCTCATCAATGACTTGGTTGGGTTCCTTGGCTTCGTCTAAAAGGGTTTGTTGGATAACTTGTTGAATACCTAATAAATTTGCTTCCTCTTTGATTAGTTCTTGACTGGTCACCGGTTGACCGGTCGCTAAATTCATAAATATCGGGCGCGTCGTGGTTGTTTTTATTTTTTTAAATTTTTCAGGTCGTTTTTGCCATTGATAAACTTCGATGGCAATTTGGTAGTCGGCCAAAGCCTCGGTATGGTGATTAATGGCGAGGTAACTGACTAAAAGTGTTGATTTTCTTGTTTTTAATTCCTTTTTAGCTTCTTTCAGTGCTTTTTGCGCCAGTCGCTCAAAAGTAGGTACTTGAAAGGGATTATCCGCAGTAGGTTGATAAATGACGGTCGTTAAATTTTTTGTTTGGCTCACTTCTTTTTGAGGTGCAACGTCTTTTTTCTCTTGTTCGATTTGGCTAAAAACAAGTATTTCTTGTTCTTTGATTCGCTCTTGGAGCTGTTTGTTTTCAATCGATTGCATCACATAAAGACCGCTGAATAAAAAAAGACCGAAAAAAAAGAGACTAAAACCAAGCTTTAATGAAAATGGTTGGCTTTTCTTTTTTCTTTTATTAAGCTGCTTTTGGTTGCGAGTGTTCAGATTTTGATTTTTTTGCATAAACATCTTCTCCCCAACGACCTTTTATTTAATAATGTAACACTATTGTAAAACTCTTGCAACAATTGACGTGTAAACCACAAAAAAACGGACTTGTAAAAAGCAGTCGCTATAAATTTTCGTAAATAAATAGCGATATGATTAGTGGCCACTAAAATCGGCTGAACTTTGTTAACCATCTTTTTTACTAAGGCGACTAGATATATCTCGTCAAATAAATACCTTCATAAACTTCTATATAAATCGAAAAATAAGAAGGGTTGTAATCGTTCTGATTAAAAAATTAGACTACTTAGTTAATCGGTACTTGTCACCCATTATTTTTGTTTAAAAAAATAAAAACGTCAAAGAAACGCTGACAAAAGTCACGGTTTCTTGACGTTTTTGACGTGCCTAGAAAGAATTAATTATTTTTTTCGATTTTAGTTAATCCACCCATGTAAGGTACAAGGGCTTCCGGAATGGTGACACTGCCATCTTCATTTTGATAGTTTTCTAAAACAGCTGCGACGGTTCGACCAACGGCTAAACCAGAACCGTTTAAAGTATGGGCATAGTGAATTTTACCATCGGCATCGCGGTAACGAATCATTGCTCGGCGCGCTTGGAAGTCTTCACAGTTTGAGCAAGAACTAATTTCGCGGTAAGTATCTTGCGCCGGAATCCATACTTCAATGTCATAAGTTTTGGCTGCTGAAAAGCCCATATCACCAGTACATAGCGTAATCACACGATAAGGTAGCCCAAGTTTTTGTAGAATGCTTTCGGCATCATTGGTCATTTTCTCAAGTTCTTCATAAGAATGTGTTTCATCACTAAATTTTACCATTTCTACCTTGTTAAATTGATGCAAGCGAATTAAACCACGTGTATCTCGACCGGCACTGCCAGCTTCTGAACGAAAGGCAGGGCTAAGGGCTGTAAAGTAAATCGGTAAATCTTTTTGCTCTAAAATTTCTTGACTGTAATAGTTGGTTAAAGGAACTTCGGCGGTTGGAATCAAGGTTAAGTCGGTGTCGGCTAGTTGGAAGACATCTTCCTTAAATTTGGGGAATTGACCGGTTCCAAACATCGCTTGACTGTTGACGATATAAGGCGTCATCATTTCCGTATAACCATGTTCGTAAATGTGTTGATCGAGCATAAAATTGTATAAAGCCCGCTCAAGTCGTGCGCCTAAGCCTTTATAAAAGACAAAGCGGCTACCTGAAACTTTCGCGCCACGCTCAAAATCTAAAATACCAAGAGCTTCGGCGACTTCCCAGTGCGGTTTTGGTGCAAAAGAAAATTCTTGGACTTGCCCCCAGCGGCGCATTTCAACATTGTCTTCTTCATCGGCACCGACTGGCACGCTTGTATTTGGTAAATTCGGTAGGCGTGTGGCAATTTCTTCTAGTTCGCCATCAATGGTGTTGATTTTAGTATCAAGGGTTTTGATTTCTTCACCAACTTCACGCATTTCCGTAATTTTAGCCGTCGCATCAATTTTCTCACGTTTTAATTGGGCGATTTCACCTGAGACCGTATTTCTTTGTTTTTTTAGTTCTTCTGTTTGAACGAGTAGTTGCCGACGTTTTTCATCAAGTTCGATAAAAGTTTTTAAGGTTTCTTCTTTCACGCCACGATTTTTTAATTTTTCTGCGACTTCTTCAAAGTTTTGACGAATCATTTTAATGTCTAACATATTTTTTCCTCCTAAAATTTTTAATAAAAAAAGACTCCGCCCCTTGCATATATTTGCTTGGGACGAAATCGTAACTTCGCGGTACCACCCAAGTTCGGCAAAACTGCCGCCCTTGTTTCTCTTGTAACCAAAGAGTAGGTCTTTTTTTCAAAAGATGCCATGATAGAATTGGATTCTTTAGTTTCTTGCACTGGTTTACACCAACCACCAGCTCTCTGACGCAAGTTCCCTAAATACTAGACTCTAAGCAATGAATGATTTAATTAAAATTAACATAGCAAAAACTTTTCTTTCCGTCAACTAATGTTTGCCTTTTTTACCCCTTTATTGCGCGCCAAAGGAAGATGAATAATAAAAGACGTCCATTCAGGATTTGATTTGGCATAAATGTAACCCCCGTGTAAAGCAACAATGCTTTGTGCAATCGCTAAGCCTAGACCCGTGCCCCCGGTTGCTTGCGAGCGTGATTCTTCCACACGATAAAAGCGGTTGAACAAAGAATCTAAGGAAGCTTTGGGAATCATCTGTCCATTATTTTTAACCGTAATGACGACTTCGGTCCCAATCGCTTCGATTTCAATTAAAACCAATGTCGCATTTTTGCCGTATTTTAGCGCATTTGTAATCAAATTATTAAAGACACGAACAATTTTTTCGGTGTCACCGTCCATTAAAATTTGTGCCATCGACGAGACGACTTGAATGGTGATGCCTTTGCGTTTGGCTTCGAGTTCAAAATCAATTGATAATTGCTCAAGCAGCTGCACCATATCAAATGAAACATAATGAATCGGCACACTCGGTTGGCGCACTTTGGTATATTCAAATAAATCTTCAACCAAAGATTTCATCTGCTTCGCTTTTACATAAGCCGTATGCGTGTATTTTAATAAATCTTCTTCACTATGGTATTGTCGGTCTTCAATTAGGCCTAAATAGCCAATAATCGACGTGAGGGGGGTTCGGATATCATGACTGACGTTTGTAATCAATTCATCTTTTGATTGTTCAATCCGACGTTCCTCTTCAATTGCAGCCACGGTACTATCGACTAGCCCATTAATACTCGTAATGATTCGATTTAAATCACCGCGGACTTCAAAAGGAATCCGATGATCATAATTTCCTTCCGCAATATAATGAAGCTCTAGCAGAATATGCCGTAATTGCATTTGGCGGTAACGGCGAAAAAGGCGCCAGTATAAAACAAGGCCATCAAAAAGAAAAAATAAAGGAATAATAAAGTTTTTCCCATTTAAAAAAATCGTCGAATTAAAGTTTCGGACAAAACTATTCCTTGTTTCAAAAATCGATTCATTTAACGAAGGTGAATTGCTAATAATAGAAGAAATTAAAACGACGACTGCGACATTAATCAGAAGTAATAAGATAATCGTCACAATTCCTTCGGCGAAAAGCTCACTAATTTCTTTAGAAGTTAAGCTAATTCTTTTTTTATTCTCTGAGCGATTATTTCCCATCAATTTTATAGCCTACTCCCCAAACGGTTTGAATCACTTTTTCGCCCCCGGTGGCTTCTTCAATTTTATCGCGTAAATGACTCACGTGGACCATCACGGTTTTAGCTGATACCACACTCTCTTGTTTCCAGACACGCTCAAAAATTTCATCAGCACTAAAAACTCGGTTGGGGTGTGAGGCGAGTAAATATAAAATACCAAACTCTAACGCCGTTAACTGAATATCCACGCCGCCAACCGTTTTAACTTCATGTGAATCACGATTAATAATTAAAGAACTCACTTCTAGCACATCGGGTTGTTGATTGGCGTGACTCATTTGTGTTCTTCTAAGTAAAGATTTTACACGTGCCATTACTTCTAGGGGGTTAAACGGCTTGGTCACGTAATCATCTGCTCCAGCGACCAACCCTTTTATTTTATCCATATCCGTTGTTTTGGCGGTCAACATGATAATCGGAATTTGCGACGCTTCTTTTCGCAAAGTTTTCACGACTTGCATGCCATCCATCTCAGGCATCATAATATCTAAGATTAATAAACCAATATCTGGTATAGTCCGAACCTTCAACAAGGCCTCTTTTCCATCATAAGCCTTAATTGCTTCATAACCTTCGTTGTGTAAATAGATGCTAATCAGTTCAACAATCTCTTTATCATCATCTGCTACTAATATTTTCATTGGATAGCCTCCTTAATATTATCATTGTTTTCATTTTATCAAAAAAAACAAGAAATTGATAAACATAGCCTTGAAATTTAAATAAATATCAATGATTAAGAATTTCTTATTCTGAAAAATAACTCAAACCCGAACGTTCTTACAAAATGATTAGGATTTTATCAAGAAATAAACCGTTATACCAAAGAAAACAGGAGAGAATAAGTTAAAAAAAGTCAAAAGGCTAAACGTTGATAAATCAACACTTTGAGGGTTGACGCATGCAGAAAAAATTGGTATATTGTTAGTTGTTGATACCGCTGAATGAATGGTGCTTCAACTTTTTCAAAAAAACATTTGACAAAGGGTTATTCAATTTGTTAAGATGTTTAAGTCGCCAATTAGTAACGAAGAGAACTAAAAAGCTTCTTCAAAAAACTTTTTCAAAAAAGTGTTGACATTTAAAACTCAACCTGATATGATATAAAAGTTGCTAACGCGACAAAGTAGACCTTTGAAAACTGAACAAAGCAAGCAAACGAACCAAATGTGTAGGATGCTTCTACTTGATAGAAGCAAACAGACAAAGCAAGCGATAAGTAATTATCTGCTAGCGACGTTAATTTTATGAGCTTAATAACCGCAAGGTTATTTCAAATTTTTTATGAGAGTTTGATCCTGGCTCAGGACGAACGCTGGCGGCGTGCCTAATACATGCAAGTCGAACGCTCATTTCTCATCGAACTTCGGTTCACCGAGAAATGGGAGTGGCGAACGGGTGAGTAACACGTGGGTAACCTACCCATCAGCGGGGGATAACACTTGGAAACAGGTGCTAATACCGCATAATTCTTTTCTTCGCCTGGAGGAAAGATGAAAGACGCTTTTGCGTCACTGATGGATGGACCCGCGCTGCATTAGCTAGTTGGTGGGGTAACGGCTCACCAAGGCCACGATGCATAGCCGACCTGAGAGGGTGATCGGCCACACTGGGACTGAGACACGGCCCAGACTC
>CAYNOA010000013.1:0-18022 GCA_964398695.1 uncultured Enterococcus sp.
TGCGGTCAATTCCTCAGTAATACTTGCTTTTTCTTCGCTCATTTTTTCACCACCTAATTTCCATTATACCTGTTTTGAAAGAGCTTTGGTAGTTGTCTCTTCCTAATTTACTCACTTTCAGATAATTGATATTTAAACGCTAGATAATCCGCCAAAACTCCCCGAATAAATTCAGGAAATAAAAATTCAATTTGCCCCGCAATCTCAATTGTTGGAAAAAAAGGCACAAACATCAAATGGTCAACCGTTGTCAAGGTATAAACCTGCTTCGGTTCAACTTTTTGCCCATTCCAAAATACTTCGTGATTAACGGTGTCATATTGAATGCCTTGATAAATAATTTCACCAAAAATTTTCCCTCGAAAGCCCATCCCGACGATTGGGTAACCTCTTAAAAAAGCGCGGTTTTTTTCTACTTCCATTACAAAGCGTAAGAGGTCTGCGCCCGTTAAAGTCACACGAATTAGGTGCATTGGGTGCGGTAAGATTCGATGCAAATCTCGTTGACTAACCAAACCCTCTTCTAGTGCGTCTAAAAATAAACCGGTGTTTAAAACAGCGCCTTGCGTTTGGCCCCGAAAAGCTACTGCTGCTAAAGTTTCTGCCATTAAAGATTGCGTCTGCCAATGTCGATTGGTTAAGCGATAAGGCAGGCTGGCCACGCGTTGGTTTTTAAGTAATTTTTGGCCTCTATCCCAGTATCGTTGAATTTCTAAGGTGTCTTCTGGATAAGCAAGCATCTCCTTTGTTGAAAAAGTTCGAGCCACTTTCTTACTAATTTTTTGATGAGTAGACAAATGCAGTTCTACTTCCCCGGTATATAAGCCAAATTTACCGGCTGCCGCTAATAAAACCCCATTGACTTCTTTTCCTTTTTCAAACAAATGATGCGTATGGGAACCAATAATTAAATCAATTTGTGGCAATTCTTCGGCAATTAAAATATCGTCTTCAACGCCTAGGTGACTCATCAACACCACCACATCCACCTTTTTTTTCAAACGATGCACGAGTTCAGGTAGAATTTCTTGCCAAGGGCGAATATCCCAACCATTCGGTGCATACGTTAAGGGAAAGTAGGCGGTTAAGGCAATAAAACCAATTTTATTCCCTTGTTTAGTCGTCACAATCTGATAAGGTTGCGCCCATTTAGGTGGCTGTAAAGCTTCTTTATCAAACAAATTTGCCACAATCACTTAAAATTCGCTTTTTCATATAAAGCGTCTAAGTGGTCTTTGGCATTGCCCGTTCCTTCGTTATTGCCAATTGTTGCAAGATTGTAATGGACTTGATTCATAATCTCAACATTGGCTTGCCCATCCGTTGCTTCTGTCAAAGGATGCCATCGATCAGCAAAATCGCCTAAATCAACGGTCATGACGGTTTCATTTTCTGGTGTTTTTTGCCGTTCTTCGATAAAGCGGCGAATTTTGGGCCAATTTTCAAAATGAGAATGTAAATCATTTGTATGAATAATGCGGATTTTTTCCATTTACTTCACCCTCACTTTTCTTTTTATTATACCGATTTTTACAAAAACAAAAAACAAGAAAATACAAATATAAAAAAAACGTAAAAAAACCTAGAAAACGAATTTTCTAGGTTTTGATCTCATTTATAATTTTTACGACTAACTCGCTCTTCCATTGGTTATCGATAAAAATAAACCAATCTAAATTTAATCCGTCTCATTCAGACACATGAGAACCGTCGCTTAGTGCTGCTTCCTTCCAGATCTGACACGCTTCACAACGTTCTCATTGTCCTAGCCTTGCGGCAAAATATAGTATACCTTATATATTTGTTAGATGCTAGTCTTTTTATTCTTTTCTTTTAATTTTTTTGCTAATTTCTTTTTTTCACGAATCTTTTTAAAGAACGTTGAAAGTAATTGGCTACATTCTTCTTGTTGAATATTGGCTTCTAAATAACACCAATGATTAAATCGCTGGTCTTCTAGTAAGTTCAAAAGGCTTCCTGCTGTTCCCCCTTTTGGATCGTAGGCACCAAAATAAACCTCTTCAATTCGCGACAATAAAATGGCGCCGCTGCACATCGGACAAGGTTCTAATGTAACAAATATTTGCGTATCTTCTAAACGAAAACTACCTAAATTTTGACAAGCTTCTTGAATGGCCATCATTTCCGCATGAGCAGTGGCATTTTGGGTTGTTTCACGTAAATTGTGTCCCCGACCAATAATTTGTTTGTTCAATACTACCACCGCTCCAATTGGTACTTCCATTTGCTCTTGCGCTTTTTTGGCTTCTTTTATGGCTTCTAACATAAAAAATGCTTTTTCTTCCGGTGTGAGTGTACTTACCTTTTCCAAGCGAATCCTCCAATCTTTTTCCAAAAAACAAGGGACTATGACAGAAGTCTGTCGCAGCCCCTTATTTATGAACAAACGGTATGACAGAAGTTGCTTCTTGCTTGAAGAAAAACACTTCCGCACAACCTCTTTCTTTGACCTTGCTTTGATCTTTTTTATAAATAATCCTCAAGAATATCTAGAACTTTATCTTTTGTTAACCGTGTGGCATCTTTAATATTTTCACCATAATCGACGATTTTATCGCGACTCTCACTAAGTTTTTTACCTGCGCGAATAATCGCGGCAATTTCTTTGTCATCTAAGTGATCAACCAAATCAAGTAACGTATCATTGCCTTTAAATTTTACTTTTACAAAATTTTTCACTTTGCGACGATTGGATAATTGAAGGACTTTGTCAATCACTAAGTCTGAGATGACTACCGCTGTTGTAATTCCAGCAATTGCAGTTAAACTTAAACCAACGGTCACTTTTGTTGATGTTTTCATAAAACTTCAGCTCCTTTTTTATCTAACTCTATTTTAGCATGAGTCGGATAAAAAATACACTGAGAACTTTATTTTAAGCTATTCGGTAAGATGCTACGCCCGCTTTTTTCAACTAAAAGAAACTTAAGCGCTTGTTGGATTACTGGATGTGAAACTTTTTCATCCCACAACTGAATAAAAGGGCCCATTAAAAAAGCAATGGCAAAAGTCGCGACCCCAATTGGTCCACCTAAAACAACGCTTAAAAGCAAAAAGGTGGTATCTTGAATAATTCTTGCATTTCGATACTTTAAGCCTAATTTTTCAACAACGATAGGAGTAATCGCATCATAAGGCGCTTGACCAACCGCTGCCGCCATATAAAAAGAAGCACCAAAAGTAAAAATTAACAATCCAATAACTAAAAAGAGCATTTGTTGTAGGCGTCCATTTGCCACAATCCCCATATTTTGAAGAACTGGCGTATAAAAATCAATGAAAAACCCTGTTAAAACCATATTGATAAACGTTCCTACACCAATATATTTTTTACCAAAAAAGAAAACCATTATTAAAATCACAAAATTTAGTCCTAATTGGTAAACACCTAAAGTCAGACCAAATAATTTTGCTGTTGCCACATTGGCACTCGTGAATGGATCAATTCCTACGCTACCCATCCGTAAAAAGGCCACCCCAAAAGCTAAAACTGCGACGCCAAATAGCGCGAATAGCGAACGAATACTTGTCTCTTTCAAATTCATCTCCAAACCAACTTTCCTAAATCAATCTTTCTACTAACATTGAAATATTGCCTTATTTATTTCAGAAAAGCAAGTTGTTTTTTCGCGTCATTTGCATGGAAACGATTGCTTTTTCATTTCCAATCACTTTGACGCAAGGAATGGTGAAAAAGACCATTTATTTAGATAGCATAACCGATAAACTGGGGATTTAAAAACAAAAAAGCGAAGGCACGAGTAGCGTTTCCTCTCGCGCCTTCATTTTTTGTTTTGACTAATCTCCTCGCCTGTTATGATTGCCAAATAGAATAATTAACCGAGCTAATTGAAGCAAGGTCGCAACAGCTGCGGCCACATAAGTTAATGCTGCGGCAAACAAAACACGTCTGGCCATTGGCACTTCTTCTTTCGTTAATAAGCCACCTTCACTTAAAATTTGCAAGGCTCGTCTAGAAGCGTTGAACTCGACTGGTAAGGTCACGATTTGAAACAAGAAAGCCATTGAAAAAGCCAATAAGCCTAAATTAATTAAAAATGAGCCACTGTTTCCACTAATCAAAGCTCCAATTAAAATTAATGGGATTGATAAGGACGAACCGATATTGGCTACAGGAACAAGGGTTGCTCGAATTTTTAACGGTGCGTACCCAACTGCATCTTGAACGGCATGCCCACATTCATGAGCAGCCACACCGATAGCTGCGACCGACGTTGATTGTGAAGTCGATTGCGACAAGCTCAACATTTTAGTACTAGAATTATAATTATCCGTTAAGTTGCCGGCAATCCCTTGAACGCCAACATTATGAATTCCTTGACTTTGTAAAATATATTCAGCCGCCTTCGTTCCGGTGACTTGATTTTGACTGCGAATTTGATCATATTTATGGAAAGTCGCTTTCACATAGGCGGATGCAGCCATCGAAATAACCATCCCAATGATAACTAATATAAATGTTGGATCATAAAACATACCATATCCATATAACATTTCATTCACTCCTTTTACACGCATTTTCTTTATTATAACTTTCTGAATGTGAAAAAAGAAGGAAATTTTCTTAAATTATCTCTTAATTCTCTTATTTTAGCGAGTCGGGAATGAGTTCATTTTGAATCATTTGTTGATAGGTTTGTCTTTTAACAACTAAATCGGCATGCCCGTCTTTCACTAAAACAACTGCTGGAATCGGAATTTTATTGTAATTACTTGCCATCGCATAGCCATAAGCCCCCGTTGAAAAAGTTGCGAAAATATCACCAGATTCAATTATCGGAAGCATGATATCTTTGATTAAAATATCCGTACTTTCACACGCCTTACCAGCAATCGTTACGATTTCAATCTTTTCTTCTTCAGCTTTATTGGCAAGCATCCCTGTGTATTTCGCCCCATAAAGTCCTGGTCGAATATTATCCGTCATCCCACCATCAATCGCCACATATTTACGCACCTCTGGAATCTCTTTGATACTGCCGACTTCGTGCAAAGTAATTCCTGCTTCGGCCACAATACTGCGCCCAGGTTCAATCACAATCGTAGGTACCTTTAATTCATGCGCTTGGCAAAACTGGTGGGTTAAGGCCATTAAAGGATCTAAAAAATAAGCATAAGACGGGCGAGTGTCTTCGCTTAAATAACGCACGCCAAAACCACCACCGTAATTCAACTCCTTGACTTCATAGTGAAACCGTTCCTTGATTTCCAATAAATAATTTAATGCCGTTTTGGCTGCACTTAGATGCGTCTCATTTTCTTTTAACTGACTACCAATATGGAAATGTAGGCCATAAAAGTCAATTTCGGGAGCTTCAATCGCTTTTTCAATTAATGGAAATAAGATTTCAGCTTTTAAAGGAATACCGAATTTTGAATCCGTTTGACCAGTTGAAATAAAGGCATGTGTATCCACTTGCACTTCTGGCGTAATGCGAAATAAGATTTTCGCCGTCGTTGCTTGTTCTTGGCAAAGCTGTATTAACCAATCCAACTCTTGCAAACTATCGACGATAATCCGCCCAACGCCATAATCTAAGGCCATTTTGAGTTCATCTAGTGATTTGTTATTTCCATTAAATTCAATTTTTTCAGCTGGAAAATTAGCGGTGATGGCCGTATATAATTCTCCCCCACTCACAACGTCCAAACAAAGACCTTCACGTTCAATAATTTTTAAAAACGCTAAAATATTCATCGCCTTTGAGGCATAGGCAACCCGGACATTTTCATATTGATTGATAAAACTTTCGCGTAGTTCTTTACACTCATTCACAATGGCTGTCTCTGAATAAACATACAGTGGTGTGCCGTACTCTTTGGCTAATGCGACCGTATCACACCCATCCCAAAACAGGTGGTTGTCTTGAATTGTTTTCATTATTTAAACCTCTTCCTTCATCGATTTATCACCAAAATATTAGAATTCTCTTGAATTATCTTAATATTATAGTATATTATTCTAATAATCTATGTTAAATCAAACGATATTTCAAGTGTTTTTTCTTCTTTGACATAGAAATCTGAAAGGGCGTGTTTTTATGGCAATTTTCGAAGGGTCAGGTGTAGCAATCATTACACCAATGAATCAAGATGGGACAGTTAATTTTGAACAATTAAAAGAACTAACAGAATGGCACGTAACAGAAGGTACCGATGCAATTATCGCTTGTGGCACAACGGGGGAAGCGTCTACTTTGATTGATGAGGAACATTTAGCAGTCATTGAAACGGTCATTAAACAAGTCAATGGCCGCATCCCAGTCATCGCTGGAACAGGGTCAAACGACACAAAACACGGGATTTATCTTGCTATTGAGGCCGAAAAGTTAGGTGCAGACGCTTTATTAATCGTGACGCCATACTATAACAAAGCAACAAACAAAAGCTTAATTGCACATTATGAAGCCATTTGTAGCCAAGTAGAATTGCCTGTAATTTTATACTCCGTTGCTTCTCGGACAAATTTAAACTTAACACCGCGCTTAGTTAAAGCATTGAAAGAAATTCCAAACGTCAAAGGCATCAAGGAAGCCAGTAGTGATATTTCGCAAATTGCGGCGATTGCACGCTTGGTCGATGAGGATTTCGCGCTTTATTCGGGCAATGATGATCAAATTCTCCCAGTACTATCCCTTGGAGGAGTGGGTGTGATTTCGACCATTGCCAATATTGCGCCAAAACAAACCTCGGCTATGGTTCACCATTACTTAAAAGGTGAATTTGAACAAGCTAAAAAAATCCAACTAGACCTACTACCATTAGTGGATGCCATTTTTGCTGAAGTGAATCCTGTCCCAGTGAAAAAAGGCGTCGAATTACTTAAAGGCATCCCTGCTCACTATCGCTTGCCACTTGGACCACCAGAAGATGAAACGGTCGAAAGACTCCAAGAAGAAATGCAAGCCTACGGATTAATTTAAGGAGGAGCTCAATGACAAACGTCTTATTAATTGGTGCAAACGGTCATATGGGAAAAGAAGTACAACAAGCGCTAGCAAATCAGCCCAAGTTAAAATTAGTTGCTGGTTTTGACCGAGCAAGTGGGCCCAATCCTTCTTTTCCTATTTATCAAGATTTGCAACAAATTCAAGAGAAAATTGAAGTGGTGATTGATTTTTCTCACCACTCCTTAACCCAAGCAGTTTTAGATTTCTGCCTTGAGAAAAACTACCCATTAGTCATCGCAACCACCGGTATTTCTGACACTTTGAAAGAAAAAATCGTGGCGGCAGGACAACAAATTCCCATCTTTTATTCTGCGAACTTTTCTTTAGGAATCAACGCTTTGATTCAAGCACTTCAGAAAGTTACGCCAATTTTAGAAGAGGATTTCCAAATTGAAATTATCGAAAAACACCATAGTCGTAAAAAAGATGCCCCAAGTGGGACGGCTCTTTTATTGGCGGATTCAATTAACGCCGCTTTAACAACCAAAAAAGAATATATTTATGGCCGAAGTGGGACTGAAAACATGAACCCCCTCAATGAAATTGGGATTCATGCGGTCCGTGGGGGAACAATTCCGGGTGAGCATACGGTTTTATATGCCGGAGAAGATGAAATTATCGAATTCAAACATACCGCTTTATCTCGTCGGATTTTTGCCAATGGGGCGATTAAAGCAGCCGATTTTCTTGCAAAGCAAATACCTGGATTTTATGAAATGTCTGATTTACTTTCATAATAAGGAATACGCAAGCCAAACCTTGTGTTTTTACAAAATACAAGGTTTGACTTGCTTCTTTTCCCTCTCATTTCGATCAATTTATTAGGCCAAAGTTTGTGATAATTAAGTAATTTTCTTCAAATCAGCCATTTGTTTTTTATATTATTTTTAAAAATAACCCAAATTAATTAGACTTTTTTTGTATTTACGTGTAAAATACAACAGGTAGAAGGATTTATAATCTTTTATTTATGTTTAATTTTTCACAAAGAAATTTGTGACTTTTTGTATAAAATTAAAACAAAAAAACGAATGTGGGGGATTCACATGAAAAAAACAAAATTAGTAACTTTAGCAACAACTGTCTTACTATCTGGTGGTTTATTGGCTGCTTGTAGTTCAGATACACCAAAAGCAGAATCATCAATGCCAGCTTCATCAACCGTGGCTTCAGAAAAAACAGAAGATTCAAAAGATGCAGTCGCTTCTGCTTCTGTGACAGCCAACCCAGAAGATTTACTTAAATCTTTAAGTGCAGATGGTACTTGGATTGCTGCAGCAACTGCTGATATTACACTGGATAAAGACTTAGTCGTTGATGGCGAATTCCATGATAAAGATGATGCGGCCGGCCCAATCTATCGTAAATTAGCTTTACACACACAAGATGACAAATACAATATTTTAGAACAATTCACTTTAACTGTACCAAAAATTGTAGTAAATTCTGAAAACTTCACTGTCTACTACGGAACAATTAAAGGCGATATCGAAGTAAATGCAAACGGCTTTACTTTAATTGGTACACAAGTGGAAGGGAACATCACTTTCACGAAAGAAGAATACAAAGAGTCAGCAAACTTAGATAAAGATGAAAAAGGCGCAAAAGTTACTGGTGAAGTAACCGTTGCTGCAGAATAATTTAGACAAAAAAAGCGTCAGAGAATTTATTTTCTCTGATGCTTTTTTTAGTTGATAAAACAGCAAACAGTTCATCCTTGAATCTAAAAAGGTGACTTTTAAATCTACTGCCTTTTTCCCTAGGTAGTTTTTCACAAACGTCAGCTTTTTAAACTATGGGCATAAAATTCGTTTTTTTCATCGTCTTTCCCTAGCTTCTCTGTTTTTGTTTAATCCACCCCTGCGTTAGCCTCTCACAAACAGATTCAACTTTTACCAACAAAAAAGACACGAAACACTCGTGTCCTTTTTCACAAATATGAAGAAACTAAGTTACATCAAACTTTGATACAGTTCAATAATCTCTTCTAATGTGGCTACCCGTGGATTACCTGGTGTACACACGTCACGAAAAGCATCTTTCGCAATCGCTGGAAGGTCTTTGGCTTGGACGCCAAGTTCAGAAATGGTCGCTGGAATCCCCACCTCTTTGCTTAACGTATCGATGGCTTGACAAGCCGCGTCACGAGCAGCTTCAATTGATAATGCTTCGATGTTAGCTACCCCTAATACTCGCGCAATATCACGGTATTTTTCACCCGTAAAGTCTTTGTTGTATTTCATTACCGTTGGTAGTAACGCCGCACATGCCACACCATGCGGGACATTGTACCATGCACTTAAGGGGTGTGCCATCCCATGAACTAAGCCTAGGCCGACGTTTGAAAAACCCATTCCCGCAATATATTGACCTAAAGCCATGTCTTCGCGCGCTTTTTCATCCCCATTTACCGAATCGCGTAAGGCACGACCAATAATTTCAATGGCTTTAATATGTAACATATCACTCATTTCCCAGGCGCCTTGGGTGATGTAACCTTCAATGGCATGCGTCATGGCGTCCATTCCCGTAGCCGCCGCGAGCCCTTTTGGCATTCCTAACATCATGTCGCTATCGACAAAAGCCACAATTGGGATGTCGTGTGGATCGACACAAACGAACTTCCGTTGGTTTTGCGCATCGGTAATCACATAGTTGATGGTCACTTCGGCGGCGGTTCCTGATGTGGTTGGTACCGCTAAAATTGGTAAACAAGGATTTTTGGTTGCGGCAACCCCTTCTAAACTTAAAACATCACTAAATTCAGGGTTGGTTACAATAATCCCGATCGCTTTGGCTGTATCAATGGGTGACCCACCACCAATTGCGACAATGCAATCGGCTTGAGCAGCTGTGATGGCCGCAACGCCTTCTTTGACATTTTCAATGGTTGGATTTGGCACAATGCCATCATAAATTTCATAAGCGACATTGGCTTCATCTAGCAATTGAGTCACTTTAGTTGCGACTTCAAATTGAATCAAATCTTTATCTGTAATGACCATGGCTTTTTTAAAGCCACGAGCTTTGATTTCACTTGGGATGTTGGCAATGGCTCCTTTACCAAAATAAGCGGTTTCATTTAGAATCATACGGTTAACAGTCATTTTTTTTACCTACTTTCTTTTATCTTCATTTCTAATGGGGTTGTGACAAAAGTAAGCCACAGTCCCTTGTTTACGAACAAACGGTGTGCCTGAAGTAGCTTCTGGCACGACCTCTGATTAAACGGTGTGCCTGAAGTAGCTTCTGCGGCAATAAGTCGAAAAGTACTAAAATTTGAAAAACAATTTTCGTGCTTTCCTTCTTATTGCTTGAAGCTGAACACTTCTGGCACGACCTCTTGTTTTATTTTATCGGTACAATGGGCCAAAATGCGCACACGCTTTAAAGTCGGCCCCTTCTAAATCTTTCGTTCCAAAACCACTAAAGGCATGCGGACGGAAAATTCTTTCACGGGAAACGTTATGTAAAGCGACTGGAATTCGTAACATACTCGCTAAGGTAATGATGTCTGCACCCACGTGCCCATGAACGGTTGCACAGTGATTTGATCCCCAAGCATTCATCACTTCATAAACCGACTCAAAGCCTACCTCCCCTAAGTTTGGCGCAAACCAAGTTGTCGGCCATGTTTTATCCGTTCTTTCATCTAACATTTGATGCACTTCATCTTCTAAAACACACGTGTGACCTTCCGCAATTTGAAGGGTTGGTCCTACACCTTCCACCATGTTCAAACGAATCACCGTTACCGGCATCTCTGCCGCTGTTTTAAAGTGTGATGAATAGCCACCACCGCGGAAATATTCATAGTTAGCGCGACACCAATCAGTGGCTTCTAAACAAGCTTGAATATCGGCTTCGGTCATATTCCAAAATTCTTTCATCGTTCCTTGACCATTTTCATCCTTAGCCGCCGCACTCCCATCAAGCGCCGAAGCACCTGAGTTGATTAAGTGTAAAATCCCATTGGCTGCACGGCCCGTTAGTTTTTTACCGGTTACTTTTTCAACGGATGCTGGACTCCAATAGGTCCGCACATCTGAGAAAATTGGAGCTTTATTGGTAATTAAGGTCCCAAAAAGCATCGAAACGGCATTTAAGGTGTCATTTTCGGTCGCAAACGCCGTTACCGGACGCGCGCCATTCCAGTCAAAAGTTGATGCCATGATGGCCTCGGTAAAGTCGCCATTGGGTAACCAATCGGTCCATTGACGTTGCCCTTGGAAACCACCGGCAATTGCGTCACGACCACGTGCTTCTTCTTCCCAACCCAGTTCGGCTAAACGTTCATTCCCAAATAAAATATCGCGAATGATCAGGGCTTGTTTGGCAATAAAGGCCCAATCTTGGTCGGCTGGCACCACTTTTGATTTCGTAATGACACTTGGAAATTCTTTACCTTCGTTTATATCGATGCCTTCTTGACAATTGGCTTGAATCCAAGCGTAGGCTTTTTCATATTCTTTTGGATCGTAAATTTCTAATGTCATGCGACGTAAAATTTCTGTCATATCTACAAATTCCACCGGCATGCCTAAATATTTACCAAAGAAGTAATCGTCAACTTGTGAACCCGCAATCCCCATACAAGAAGAGCCAATATTCACATACGATTTACCTTTCATTTGCCCCACCGCAATCACACCGCGAGCAAAAGTTAAAATCTTTGCTTGAACATCGGCCGGAATTGAGTTGTCCTCTAAATCTTGGACATCATGACCGTAAATTTTAAAGGCAGGTAGTCCTTTTTGGGCGTAACCGGCCATGGCCGCGGCTAAATAAACTGCTCCAGGGCGTTCGGTGCCGTTAAAGCCCCAAATCGCTTTAATCGTTTCTGGCTCTAAGTCCATCGTTTCCGTGCCATAGCACCAACTTGGGGTAACCGAAAGGGTCCCGATAATATTTTCACGACTAAATTGTTCTCGCACGATGCCCGCGTCCCCACGACCACCAATCGTTCTTTCAGCTAAGACACATTGTACCGGCGTCCCGTCGGCATAACGCAAGGTACTTTCAATTAAAGCTTTGGCTGCTTTGGCCATCGCCATGGTTTTTTCTTCTAATGATTCACGAACGCCGCCTTGACGACCATCAATCGTGGGGCGAATCCCAATTTTTGGATAATTACGCATCTTTTATTGCTCCTTTGTTTCTTGATTTATTTTTAATATTTTTTGATAGGTTGAAAATTGACGTTCCCATTTGGCGTTTTCTTCTGTTGGGTAATAATATTTAACATCCGCAATCGTTTTAACCCACTCTCGAATTTCCAGCACGTCTTTAAAAACACCTTGCGCTTGCAATTGAACGGCCATATTCCCAATCGCGGTCGCTTCAACCGGCCCTGCGCAAACACGTAAGTTGCTTGCATCTGCGACCATTTGGCATAAAATCGTCGCCTGTGCACCACCACCTAATATATTAATCGTGTCAAATTCACTTTGTAAGGCGTCGATAATTTCTAATAAAGTATATTTATACTTCATAGCTAAGCTTTCATAAACACAGCGAATCACTTCCCCATCGCTTTGTGGGATCCTTTGGTTTGTCTGATGCGCAAAAGTTTGAATGCGCTCAATCATTTGGCCTGGGGCAATAAAACATTCATCATCGGTATCAATGAACGTTTGAAAAGCGGGTGCTCGATCAGCAAGCGCCATCATTTCTTCATAGGAGTAATCTTTTCCTTGGGCGGCTAGTTGTCGTTTCACTTCTTGAATAATCCAAAGACCGGTACAATTTTTTAAGAAACGCGTTGTTTGATTTATACCGCTTTCATTTGTTAGATTATAAGAAAAAGCTTTTTCATTCGTCACGGGTGCCTTGATTTCTGTCCCAACTAGCGACCACGTACCACAAGAAATAAACAAGAAATTCTGCTTGCTAGGTACACTCACAACCGCACTGGCTGTGTCATGCGCACAAATATTAATAACAGGAATCGCTTCAAAGCCAAGCTCCGGCTTAAGCCTACCTAAAACATTGCCTTCTTGCACAAGTGGTGGTAACCAATCCGGATTTAAATCGAGTATTTCGAGCAATTGCGTATCCCAGTTTTTAGTCCTTACGTTCACCATTTGTGCCGTTGAAGCAATACTTCTTTCAGCGGCTATTTCACCTGTTAATAAGTAATTAAATAAATCTGGCATCCATAAAATTTTAGCGACTTTTTCCATCAAGGCCGGTTTTTGTTCTTTTAAAGCCATTAACTGAAATAAGGTATTGATTGGCATCAACTGATTCCCTGTTCGCTGATAAAGTTCTTTTAGCGGAATCTTTTCTGCGACTTTTTCTAGCATGCCTTGTGTATAAGGATCACGATAACTACGCGGTGGCGCTAATAAATTTCCAGCCGCGTCAAGTAAGCCAATGTCGACACCCCAAGTATCAATGCCAATGCTTGCAATCGGATAACTCTTCGTGGCTTGCCTAATCCCTTCAAGAATTTGTTCAAAGAGATAAGCCAAATCCCAAGCATATTCCCCGGCCACTTCTTTAGGATAATTGGGGAAGCGATGGACTTCTTCCACGACGAGCTTGCCGGCATCATATTGACCAACCATCGCTCGACCAGAAGAAGCACCAAAATCAAAAGCTAAGACATATTTTTTCAAATCGTTTCCCCTTCTTTTTAGCTATATTTTTTGTAACCAGGGTGTTTTCCGGTGACGCCATAATTTTTGCGCATTTCAAAGAGTGTTTCTAATTTGTCGCGTGGAATTTCTGCTTCTGGTTGACCACCAAGTAACATCCGTGCATAAAAAGTAGTCTTTGCAACTAATTCCAGTGTTTCCATACGATAATAAGCGGTAATAATATCAGAACCCACCGCTAAGGCGCCATGATTTTCTAATAATAAAACATCATGTTCCGATAAGTAAGGGGCAATTGCTTCTGGAACTTCCATCGTTGACGGCGTACCAAAAGGTGTAATTGGGACCGAACCAATCACAATCGCATTTTCAATTAAAGAATAACTATCTAATGGAATATGGGCCAAAGCAAAACCGGTTGCAACTGGCGGATGGGCATGCACAACAGCGCCGACATCCGGGCGTTCTTGGTAAACTCGTAAATGCATTTTGATTTCGCTTGAAGGACGATAATCGCCTTGGGCTTCAATGATTTCTGCTTTGTGATTAATTTTAATTAACTTTTCTGGGGTGATAAAGCTTTTACTCACGCCCGTTGGTGTACATAAAAAAGTATCTTCATCTAATTTTACGGAGACATTGCCATCGTTGGCTGCTACCCAACCTAATTGCCACATTTTATTACAGACGTCACAGATTTGTTCACGAATTAATTGTTCGTTCATTTTAATTCCTCCAAGTCATTTCTCTTTACAAGAACCATTTTACAAACGTTTTCAATAAATGAAAAGAGGTGACCGCTACTTAGAAATTCTATCAAAATCAGGCTTTTTTATCGTTCATAACTGTTCATTTTTGTTCAACTAATGTTATAATACAGATAAAGGAGCGTTGCTATGGATATCCGTGAAAAAGAGATTTTGGACATTTTAACAAAAAAAAAATTTATTCGAAGCGCTGAACTTTGCGAACAGCTTCATTGTAGTACTTCTTCCATCCGGCGGGCACTAATTCGTTTAGAAAATAAAAACCTTGTCGTGCGTATCCATGGTGGGGTGAGTCTCATTCAAGATGCAAATATTGAATTCGCTTATACCTATCGAGAAGAAACGAATATTACAAAAAAGAAAGAAATCGTGCATATCGCAAAAGATTTTGTCGGGACAGGTATGTGTTTGTTTTTAGATTCAAGTAGTACCGTTCAGCAACTGATTCCATCACTTATTAAAATTCCTAACTTGGTCATTATTACCAACAGTTTAAAAACAGCCAGCTTACTAAGTGAATCCAATAATGAATCCCTCAAAGTTTTCATTGTCGGTGGGGAAATCAAAATGAACACAAATTCGGTCATCCCTTCCAATCAAGACCCCATTTTTGATTCTTTCCGCTATGATTTAGCCTTTTTTTCTTGCCGCGGGATGGATGAAGAAGGTATTTATGAAGCCAACTTTAGTCAAGCCAACCTTAAAAAAGAAATGATGCAAAGGGCCAAGCAAAAAATATTACTCGTAGATGACTCTAAATTTGACTCCTCCCACTTTTTTAAAATCGGTAACTATAGCGACTACGATGCCATTATTACCAATCAAGAACCGCGAGCCATTTATCCAAAATTAATTGAACAAAACGGATCAGAATTACTTTTTCCCACCGCAGATTAAAAAAACAAGATCGGCCATGTTTGGTCGGTCTTGTTAATTACGAATCAACGTATTTTTAAAAGTATATTTATCGGCACGATAATAAGAAAGATCATACAAAATTGGGGCCGCATCTTTTGTATAAGTAATCGAATGCACTTGTAAAAGTGGGTTCCCGACAGGCACTTCAAGCAATTTGGCGAGTTCTTTTGTCACTAAAATGGCCTCGACTTCTTGATGTGAATAAGCAATTTCAACTTTTTCTTCTAGCAGTTTAAACAAAGAGCCTTCAAAATCTTTTTCATCATAGGTGCCCACATACTCTTTAGCTAAATAAATTTTTTCTACGGTCATGGGGCTTTCATCATATAAACGCCGACGGACTAACTCATAGACTTCCGAAACTTCCGATAAATGAAGTGCTTCTAAGATGACCCTTGGGACCTCTTTTAAGAGCTTAAAAGAAATCACTTGGGTTTTACTTGTCTTCCCATACTCTTTGGCCGCTTCCGTAAACCCTTGCAACCCTGAACGGCCACTTTGGATTTTTTGCTGCGACATCACGTAACTGCCTTTGCCTTTTAATTTATATAAGACCTTTTTTTGTACCAACTCATCAATCGCTTTACGAATCGTTAGACGACTGACTTCAAATTCTTTGGCTAAATCATATTCTGAAGGTAACTTTTGCGAGCTAATATAAACCTTTTTTTGAATCCGCGCTTGGATTTCTTGGGCAACTGCTTCAAATTTTACTTTTGTGGAATACTTCTCGCTCATTTCTTCACCTCATTTTATCTAGTATAACATTCAAAAAAACAGACTGGAACAAGAATTTTTGTCCACAGTCTGTTTTTTCTTATTTTCCTTGTGCGGTCAAGGCAGCCCCAATTAAATTGGCGTCGTTGCCAAATTTGGCTACTTGAATTTTAGGCACAATCGGACAACGTTGGCCATAATTCATAATTTCGGCTAATTTTTCTTGAATTTTTGGTAGTAAATCGGCTTTTTTCGTAATGCCACCACCTAAAACAATATATTCGGGGTCAATAATATATTGTAAATTATAAATCCCCAAAGCTAAGTAATGGTACAACTCATTGGTTGCAGCTAGCGCTTCTTCTTCACCAGCTTCGGCGAGTGCAAACACTTCTTCACCGGTAAATTCTTGCCCTTTTTTCTGTGAGTATTTACGCGCCATATGCACCGCTGAACCTAATTCACTTAGTTCACGACGGCCATCGACTAACATCATGCCAAACTCGCCACCGTAGGCATGTTCGCCTGGTTGGATTTGACCATTTGAAATAATCGTACCGCCAACGCCGGTCCCAATGACCATAAATAAAGCATTTTTGACTTCACCAGCAATCCCAAGGTGAATTTCAGCTTTACAAGCACAGTTGGCATCATTTTCAAAAAAAACAGGCAATTGATATTTTTCTTTAAAATAAGCCACAAAATCAAAATCATGAATATAACGCAAGGAACTCACGCCATCCACACGACCTGTTACTTGATTGGCAATCCCTGGAACACTAAAGGCCAAAGTCTCTACTGGATATTGCGCCAAATAACTTTGAATCAGTTCATCTAATTGCGCTTGCATCTCACTTAAAGTCTTAGGTGACATAAACTGCTTTTGATTGACAAGCTCACTCGTATAAATCGCACTTTTAACGCTCGATCCACCAATATCAATGGTTAAAATAGTCATATCTTTTCCCTCTTAAAGTTCAATTTTATAAACAAAGTGTGGTGCTAAGACTTCTTTGTTGATTACAATATAACCATTGACGACTTTAAAGTCCACTGGTTTTTGCTGAATGATATCCGTCACTTGTTTCACTTCTTTAGTACCCACAAAACATTCGAAAGTCACATTTAACAATGGATAGTGGTTTTCAATCGTATAAATGTCTTCTGATTTCTTCTCAGTTAAATAATGCAAGCCATGTAAGACAATCGTATCTTGATTTTTTGAGGCATTCGCCGTGATTTGTAAAGAAGAAGGGCCATCATGGCGAACTTGTTTTTCACCAATACAGGCTTCTAAAACATCGGCCAAGATTTCCTTAATAAATTGTGGGGCATTTTTCCGGTATAAAGTAAAAATCGGATGCGCAAAATAATAAACATTGCCGAATTTTGTTAATTCTGGTGCGCCAATTTCTCTTCTAGATGGTGCATGTTGGTGAGAAATAAAGGTTTCATTTTCACGGTTAAAATAAGGTTTCACCCGATCAACGAGTTTTTCAGCACCGTTTAAAGCGATATTCGTGCCACGAATATAAGAAACAAACTCTTCTTTTGGTAAATGCTTACCATAGTTTTCATTTGGCATAATAAAATCGCGTTCAAATTCTCCAGCACCTAAATAATCAATTCCGTAAAAAGTTTGTTCTTTTTTCGTCGAATCAATCAATGATTCATAGGTTCCAATCACTTGGCCGCCAGCAGCCACATATTGCGTTAATTTATTTAAAATGGTTTCATCAAAAGGAATAATATCTGGTAAAATCAAAATTTTATATTTAGCAAATTCCATCGCTGAATCAATAATATCAAATTGATAGTTTAATTCTTGCAACATGCGTGTAATTCCAATAATCGCCGGACTGGTGCGTGGCGTGTCAGACCCTGGAATCCAAAACTCTTCTGGCGTTAAGACGCCAATTTCAGTCATTGGAATATGCGCATACTTACTATCTGTTTCAATTTTTTCAACCGTTTCATAAACATGACCAATTAAGTCATAAGCCGCTTTTGACAATTCGCCATCTGGGTG